>NZ_JBHYJW010000001.1:0-273026 GCF_042741125.1 Amycolatopsis sp. NPDC058986
TCCAGAATGCGCCGGCGCACCGGGTCGCCGAGAACGTCGAACGCGTGCACGAACCAGAAACATACCAGACCTGACTTATATAAGCCACAGCTGGTGCTTTGCCGTTACCTCCCGGCGTCGACGCCCATCGACACCCGGTACGGCCCCTCGATGCTGATGTCGAACGAGACCGACATCCGGTGTCAGGTGGGACCGATGCAGCCGCCGCTGACCTGGCCACGAATAGCGCACACTTCGAATAGGTGCCCTCCATCAGTAACGGGCCCCGGGCTTCTTTGTGCGCTGAGCACGGCTGAGACCTATGTCGAGTCTGCGAGGCCGGTGGTGGCGTCGGTGGGCTTGGCGGCCGACGGTGTGGAAGAGGAGATGACCGCGGCTGCGGCCCGTGAGCGCGACATGCGGAGGAAGCCGGCGGCTGGCCGGATCGGTGATCTCGATCATGAACTCGTGGATCGGGCTCGGCGTGCGGACGTCGAACATTGGCGACGCTTCCGGCGCCCGATTTCGGCGGAGACTCTGCGAAAGCAGCTTCGGGCCGGTGCGACGACATCGCGGGCTCTGGTTGCTGCGGTTCGCGCCGAGAACGCGCCCGTAGGTTCGGCCAGTTCGATGGTGGAGGTGCGTAATCGGAGTTGCTGGTCTCGGAGAACCCGGTCAGCGGCCCGGCGCGATGCTCGAGAGCCTCGGCCAGGATCCCGATGTCGACCAGCGTGCTCTGCCGGTCCACCACCGGGTCGGTGACCACCGCGAACCCGGCGGCCCGCGCCGAGCGGCGCGACACCTCGGGCCGCATCCACGCTGTCGGGCTGTGACGGCTGGTCCGGCACGTTCTGGGCGCCGAATCGACCGCCTCGGCGGTCAAGGCATGCGACAACAGCCGATGCCCGTTCTGCCCAGCGGCGCCTGGTTAGCCGACAGCGCCTGGTGAAGAGTGCACCGCCGCCGCGCCGCACCCGGTGGGTGTTGACGTAGAGCGGAGGTGACCCCGGTCACGACAGTGAACGGCGACACAAGGTCTGGGCGAAAGAGCGAGGAATCCATGGAACGCGAGAACGCTCCGGTCGACGTAATCGTGGTCGGGGCCGGCCTCTCGGGGCTCGTTGCGGCACGCCGGCTCAGCCAGGCGGGCGTCACGTCCCTGCGAGTGCTCGAGGCCCGCGACCGGGTCGGCGGGCGCACCAAGGTCCACCAGCTCGGGAACGGGCGGTTCGTCGAGGAAGGCGGGCAGCTGGTCGGCCCCGAGTACAAGCGGCTCATCGCGCTGGGGGAAGAACTCGGGGTGCCGACCTGGCCGCACAACGAGCACGGAAAGGCCGTGTTCGAGCGTCGCGGGCGCGTCATGAAATTCAGCGGATCGATGCCGTGGACCGCGGATCCGCTGGGGTCAGCGGATTTCGCGCAGTCCTTGCTCCGGCTGGACCGGCTGTGCAAGCGCTGCCCAGGCGACGACGCGCTGGGAACGCCGCAGGCGGCCAAACTGGACGCGCTCACCTTCGAGTCCTGGGTGCGCCGCTGCACCACGACGGCGACGGCGCGCACGCTCTGGGCCATTATCGCCTCGCTGACCCTCGGGTCTCCTCCCGGCGACATGTCCTTGCTCTTCGTCGTCCGTCACCTGCGGTTGATCGGCGGGGTGGAGACCCTTCTCGCGTCGCTGTCCGGCGGTGACGAGCGTTCGTTCACCGGCGGGTCGGCCGAGCTGAGCCTGAGGATGGCAGCCGATCTCGGGGACCGCGTTGTCCTTGGGTCCCCGACTTTGGCGATCCGTCAGAACGACGAGGGCGTCGAGGTCGATACGCCTGGCCGCACCCATCGCGCTCGCCGCGTAGTCATCGCGATGAGTCCCTCCGACCGCGCTGCCATCCAGGTGGATCCTCAGCTCCCGCTGCCGCAACGGACGATGGGCGAGCGGATGTCGATGATGCACGCCTACAAGGTCCATGTGGTCTATCCCGAGCCCTTCTGGCGCCGACAGGGGCTCAGCGGTGCGAGCATGAGCGACACCGCGCCGTTGATGCTGACCTTCGACGACACTCCGCCGGGGGAGCGGCAGGGCGTGCTCGTCGGCTTCGCGCGCGGCGATGGCGGGATCCGCGCGGATCTGCCCGACCCCATGCCCGGCGACCCGGACCGGCGTCGCGAGGCCGTCCTCGCCGGGCTGGCCCGTGCGTTCGGGCCGGAGGCTCTGCATCCCGACGAGTACCACGAGATGAACTGGACCGAGGAGCGCTGGACCTCCGGCTGTGTCCCGGTCTGGTCGCCCGGACTGCTCACCACCTGCGGACCGGGCTACGCCGCCCCAGCCGGGCGGTTGCACTTCGCCGGCTCGGAGGCCGCTCCCGTGTGGGCGGGCTCGATGGAGGGCGCGGTTGTCGCCGGAGAACGGGCGGCGGCCGACATCGCTGCCCTGATCGACGCGGAGGCTGCCGACCGGCTGGCATCCGCCGGGCAAACAGGCGGTGCGCTGGCTCGCCAACCACGCGAGAACGCGGTCCGCCCGCACAGCCGAGCGCAGGAGTTGCGTGCGGCTCGGCCAGAAAACTGAGTATGGGAGACACGGATGACAGACCTCAATGATGCGGTCGGCATGCCGGTGAGAATCGATGTGGGCAGGGCGCCGGCGCGCTGGGCGCTCATTGCCGTGGCCGGGTTCCTCGGAACCGTGACGAATGCGATCGCGTTCATGCTGCCGCCCTTGCTTCCGGACATGCAGGCGCAGTACCACCTTGGTGTCGTGTCCGGGGCATGGGTCTTCACCGCGATGACGCTGGCCTCCGGTGCGGGCTTCGTGCTCATTCCGCGGCTCTCGGATTTGCGTGGGGACCGCACGACGGCGATGGCGTCGGGCGTCGTGATGACGGTCGGCGCGTTGCTCGCTGCGGTCGGCCACACCTACGTGACGCTGGTCGTCGGGGCCTCGCTGATGGGCTTGGGCAGCGGTTCGATGCTGCTTCCGCTCGCATTTCTGCGCCGGCTGCTGCCCGGGAACGCCATCAGCGGCGCCGTGCGCGTGGGGATCATCTCCAGCGGAATCGGCGTGGTGCTGGGCTTGACCGGCGGTGGGGTGATGGTCGAGTACTTCAGCGTCGACACGTTCTTTTACACGATGGCGGTGGTGCTGGCTCTCACCACCGCCGCACTGGTGGTAGTTCTTCCGGCGGGGCGGCCCGCTGCGGGCGGCCGCATGGGCGTGTTCGGAACGGTCTGGATGATCGGGTGGCTCGGCATTGTTCTCCTCGCCCTTTCGCAAGGAACAGTTTGGACGGGGAGCCTGCCGTACATTCTCTTGGCGGCAGGGCTCATCGCTGGTGTTGTCTGGGCAGTGGCGGAACGTCGATCCTCGACGGCGGTCTTCGACGTCAGCCTCCTCAAGAAGCCCTACGTTTCCACGTCGTGCCTGTCGGTCGGGCTTTTCGGCGCGACGGACGGAGCGCTGCTGCTTTTGGTGACTTACTACACGCAAACCCCGGCTGCGGCGGGGTACGGGTTCGGATATGGCGCATTGAAAGCGAGCCTGTTGATGCTGCCGTTCGCTTTGTCGATGTTCGCCAGCGGGACCGCGGCCGAGAAGTTCGTCGAGAAGGGCCGGCCCGGAGTGGTTCTCGTGTTCGGCGGTCTCGTGTCCGCAGCCGGGTTCCTGTGGCTCGCCGTGGCTCACGATCAGGCATGGCACTACCTCGTCGGCTCCGCGATCATCGGTCTCGGCAGCCGTGCCGGATACAGCGGCGCGTTCGCCGTCCCGCAGTACGCGGTCCCGGAGGACAAGGCAGGCATGGCCTCAGGCATGGGCGGTACCGCGATGGCCATCGGGTTCGCGTTCGGTTCGGCGGTGATCACTGCCGTGCTCGGTTCCGCCACCGATACGGCTACCGGTTTGCCGAAGGAGTCTCTCTACACCACCGGCTACGTCGTAGCCGTGGCTATGTCGGTGGTGGTTCTCATTGCCACGGGCGCGTCGCGGCTGCGCCACCCGCGCGGGATCGCGATGTGTCCGGCGGCTTGACCGCCGTGATCACGGCCAAAGGAGGTGCACCTCGGCCCGGCCCGAGGTGCACCTCCTTGGTTTCACGACAGCGGTGCTCAGGCGGCGATCTCCTCGACGACAACCTCGACGACCTCGGTCGGACGCTCGCTGCCGGGGGCCTGGGGCGCGTGCTGGGCCAGGTTGTCGAAGAACGAGTGCGCGTCGATGACCTCGGGGCCGTGGACGCCGGGCTGGTCGACCTGGCCTCGTGCCGCCATGAGCGTTGCCACGGCCAGCGGGATGCCGGTCATCGTGCCCATGCTGTCGTCGGGAACGACGAGGGGACGGGCGCCGACGCGGATTCGCTTGCCGTCCTTCGTTCCTTCCGCGACGGCGAAGAGCACCGGCAGCGACGGCGCGGGACCCGCCGCGGAGCCCATCGTGCCCGGCTCGAGAACCAGGGTTTGGCTCGCCGCCGCCACATCGAGTTCGCCGGAGCGGACCCGGTTCGCAGTGCGGATCACCGCCTCCATCAACCGCGGGCGAGACGTCATGAGGTTGAGGGATTCCCGCACTCCGTTACGGGAACGGGGGAGGGTCAGAGGCTCGGGATGACCGCACACCCAGACCGGTGCCTCGCCCCAGCCCGGGTAGCTGAGCGTGCGCTCCTCGAGCGGCTGGGTGTCGGCGAGACCGCCGTCGCGCCAGGCCTTGATCGTCGCGGTGCAGTTGTGGACCCAATGTTCGACCGCTGCGGACGACTGCACGCCGCGGTCGACCTCGGCGCGCTGGAAACCCGATGCGCGCCACGAGGTGTAGATGGTTTCCACCTCGTCGCACTCGTTCATCGCCAGTACACCGAGGAGGTTGCTGATGCCCGGGCTCGCACCGACCCCGATCACCGCGGTGATGCCGGCTTCCCGTGCGTCGGCGTCGAGATCGAGCATTTCGAGAGTCGGCTCGAAGTCGTCGCAGATGTCGAGATAGTGGGTTCCCGTCGCGATCGCGGCGCGCAGGACGAGCGGGCCGAACCGGTAGAACGGTCCTGCCGTGTTGAGCACGAGGTCGACGTCGGCGAGCGCGTCGGCGAGTCCGGCTGCGTCGGAGATGTCCAGCGCGAGCGGCTTCGCCCGAGCGCCGAGCACGTCCGCCAGCGCCTTGGCGGCCTCCTCGTTGCGGTCGGCGACAAGGACTTCGGCGACTTCCTCGGCGCCGGCCAGCACGCGGCAGGCATGTGCGCCCATCTCGCCCGCGCCGCCCGTGACGAGGACACGTTTTCCAGTGCGGTGTTCAGCAGCCATGGTGAATTTCAGCCTCCTGTTTCGACAGCGGGAATCCGGTGGTCACGTAGCGATGTCTGCGCTGAGCGCTCTCCACGGGGCTTGACAGCGGGTGCATGGAATTGTTCTATATCAAACGTCTCAAATAATAAACCCCCGACGACGGAAGGGATCTCTTTCGTGAACGACGTCAGCAGGTCGCGCCGGCCAGTGGCCGGTCGCGTCAGCCCCGTTGACGACCTGCTGCGGGCGGTCGCCCGGGACGACTGCCGGCCACTGCTCCGGTCGCGCGGCGAGGTCCTTTCCACCGGGGAGCTGGCTGACCGGGCGCGTCGCGTGGCAGCAGCACTCAGCCGCCGCGGCGTGTCGGCAGGGGACCGCGTCGCGCTGGTCAGCGGCAATTCGATCGACCGGGTCGGGTGGATGTTCGGCATCTGGTGGCTCGGCGCGGTCGAGGTGTCGGTCAACGTCGAGCTCCGCGGCCCGATGCTGGCGCATGTCCTGACCGACTCGGACCCGAGCCTGATCGTCTGTCAGGACGATTGCCTGGGGCAGGTGCGCGAGGCGGTGGCCGGCGAAGTCCTGCCGATGAGTGAACTGACCGCGGACCCGGTCGGCCAGGCGAAGCGGGAAGAACTCGATGCGGCGCAACGAAGTTTCGGTCCCGGCGACCTCGCGACCATCCTCTACACGTCGGGAACGACGGGACCGGCCAAGGGCGTGATGCTCCCGCGCGCGTACTTCTCGAATCTCGCCGAGGTCTGGACCGACCGGCTCGGCCTGAGCGCCGACGACATCGGGTACTTCCCGCTGCCGTTCTTTCACGTCGACGCGCACGTCAAGCTCACTGCGTGCCTGCAGTCGGGCAGCTCGATAGCCTTCCGCGAACGGTTCTCCGCCAGCGAGTACTTCGCCGACGTCCGCCGGTTCGGGGCGACCTGGGCGTCCGGGGTGGGAGCGATGCTGTCGATCCTGGCCCAGGGCGAACTGCCCGAGCCGGGCTCACATCGCCTGACCCGGCTGATCGGGGCGCCGATTCCGCAGATCGCCTACGAGACGTTCGAGGACCGGCTCGGCATTCCCGTCCTCACGCTCTTCGGCCAGACCGAGTGCGACGGCATCGCGATGGACAACGTTGGGCAGCGGCGGCGCGGCGCGGCGGGACATCCGCACGACGCGATCGAGGTACAGGTGGTGGACGAGAACGACCGGCCGCTGCCCGCAGGCGAGACGGGCGATATCATCTACCGCCCGCGGCGCCCGTACCTTACGGCCCTTGGCTACTGGCGCCGACCTGAGGCGACCGTCGAGGCATGGCGCAATTTGTGGTTCCACACCGGTGATTCCGGCCACCTCGACGCCGACGGCTTCCTGTACTTCGACGGTCGGCGGACGGACAGCTTCCGCAGGCGCGGCGAGAATATCTCGGTCTGGGAACTGGAGCACAGCCTGAACACGGCCGGCGGTGTTCAGGAGTGTGTCGCGATCGCGGTGCGAGACGAACACGGCGGCGAGGACGAGATCAAAGTCTTCGTGGTCCCGGACGGCGAGTCCCTGGTGCTCGAGGAGTTCGTCGAGCACTGCCGCAAGGTGCTTCCCCGGTTCGCGATGCCGAGATACCTGACCGTCACCGACGGCTCCGAGTTCGTCCGCAGCGCCGGGACCGGCGTGGTCCAGAAACATTTGCTGTCCCGCGACATCACGTCGCCCGACGTCGTGGAGGTGCCGCGATGAGCACACCCGGTGGATTCAGCTGGTCGAACGCCCTGGACGAGTTCGAGGCTCGCCGCGCGCAGGCCCGCAAGCTCGGCGGCGAGCGGCGGGTAGCCCGTCAGAAGGACCAGGGCCGGTACACGATCCGCGAACGCATCGCCGCGATCGCCGAGACCTTCAGCGAGATCGGCGAGTTCGCGGTCTTCGAGGAGTACGACGGGCTCGGCAACCGGCTGGGCACACTGCCGTCGAGCTACGTGTGCGGACTGGCCAAAGTGGACGGTCGTTCGGTCGCGCTCGGCGGCGAGGACTTCACGGTGCGCGCCGGCGCCCCGCAGGGCTATCTCGACCGGATGAAGGGCGGGATGGGCGGCTTCGTCGAGGACCTCGCCCACGAGTACAAGATCCCGCTGCTGATGTTCGTCGAAGGCATCGGCGGGGATGTCGCGGCCCAGGAGGACAAGGGACACACCTACCTCACCAGTTCCCTGAGCTGGACGCGTTCTTTCGAGCTTCTCGAGGAAGTGCCGGTCCTGACGATGGTGAGTGGCGCGGCGGTCGGCGGGAGCGCCGCGCGGGCGGTGGCCAGTCACTTTTCGGTGATGACCAAGGATTCCGTGCTCTTCGCCGGGGGCCCGCCGCTCGTACGGCGCGCGCTGGGCATCGACATCGACAAGCACGAGCTGGGCGGCGGTCCCGTCGCGACCGCGAGCGGCGCGGTCGACAACCTGGCGCGGGACGAGGACGACGCGATCGCCCAGCTGCGCGCGGTGCTGAGCTATCTGCCGCAGAACGTCTGGCAGCTCCCGGAACGCACGTCCTGCGACGATCCCGTCGACCGCCGCGCACCGGAACTGCTCGAGGTCATCCCGGAGAACCGGCGGCAGGCCTACCGTGCGGCCAAGGTGATCAAGGCCGTGGTCGACCGGGAGTCGTTCTTCGAGATCGGCTCCCGGTGGGGCAAGAGCCTGGTCACCGGTCTCGCCCGGATCGACGGGATGCCGATCGGCGTCCTCGCGAGCAATCCGCAGCACCTCGGCGGAGCGATGGACGCTGCCGCGGCGGAGAAACAGGTGCGGCTGATGAATCTCTGCAACACCTTCCACCTCCCGGTCCTCTACTTCGTCGACGTCCCCGGATTCATGGTCGGCCCGCAGGCGGAGCGGGCCAACGTCATGCGCTGGGGAGTGCGCGCGATCCAGTCGGTGGTCGAGGCGACCGTCCCCATCATCACCGTGCAGGTGCGCAAGGCGTACGGCCTGGCCGTTTCCGCGACCTCGAACCCCGACCGGCTCGGGCTGCGCCTGGCGTGGCCCAGCGGCGAATGGGGCGACCTTCCGATCGAAGGCGGAGTGGAAGCCGCCTACCGGCGCGAGATCGAGGCGGCGGACGACCCCGCCGCGATGCGGGCGCAGATCGAGGACCGCATGCGCTCGCTCGTCGATCCGTGGCGGACCGTTGAAGCGTTCGGCGTGGAGCACATGATCGACCCGCGTGAGACCCGCGAGGTATTGGCCTCGTTCCTCGATGCCAGCCAGGGCGCGCTCGCCGTACAGACAAGGAAGAAGCCATGAACGAGATCGTCGCCGACTGTGCGGCTTCAGTGTGGAAAGTCGTTGTGACGGCTGGAGATCAGGTCAGCGAGGGTGACGTGCTGCTCGTCCTCGAGTCGATGAAGATGGAGATCCCGATCGAGGCCGAGGAGGACGGCGTCGTGGCTGAGATCCACGTCGCCGAGGGAGCCATCGTCTCCGACGGTGACGTGCTCGTGACACTGGAGGGCTGACTCGTGTTCGACAAAGTTCTCGTCGCGAACCGGGGCGAGATCGCGGTACGTGTCATGAAAACGGTGCGGCGCATGGGAATCGCCAGCGTCGCCGTCCATTCCGACGTCGATGCGGGCAGCTTGCATGTCCGGACAGCCGACGAGAGCGTGCTGATCGGCGCGGCCCCGGTGGCCGAAAGTTATCTGAGGATCGATCGCATCATCGAGGCCGCGCTGTCCACCGGGGTCCAGGCGATCCATCCCGGCTACGGCCTGCTGTCGGAGAATCCGGAGTTCGCTCGTGCGTGCGCGGCGGCCGGGCTGGTGTTCATCGGCCCGAGCCCGGAGTCGATGGAGATGATGTCGTCGAAAATCCGGGCGCGGGAGACCGTTTCGGCGGCCGGCGTCCCTGTCGTTCCCGGGTGCACCGAGCCGGTCCACCCCGGGCCGAAGGCGTTCGCGACGGCGGAGGCGATCGGCTACCCCGTTGCCGCCAAGGCGGCGAGCGGCGGTGGCGGGAAGGGGTTTCGCGTGGCCGGCGGTCCCGACGAACTCGCGGCCGCGGTCGAAGGCGCGGCAGGGGAGGGCGAGCGCTTCTTCGGCGACGCCACGGTTTACCTGGAGCGCTATCTCGAGGACCCGCGCCATGTCGAGGTGCAGATCATCGCCGACACGCACGGCAACGTGGTCCACCTGTTCGAACGGGACTGTTCGGTGCAGCGGCGGCACCAGAAACTGGTCGAGGAAGCGCCCTGCCCACTGCTGACCGATGCGCAGCGCGCGCGTCTCGGCGAGATCGCGGTGCGGGCAGCGCGAGCCGCGAACTACTTCTCGCTCGGCACCGTCGAAGGACTGCTCGTCGGCGACGACTTCTACTTCCTGGAGATGAACACCCGCATCCAGGTCGAGCACCCTGTCACCGAGCTGGTCACGGGCCTCGATCTGGTGGCGGAGCAGATCCGCATCGCCGCCGGCGAGCCGCTCGGCTTCGGCCAGTCCGAGGTACGAGTCAACGGCCACGCGATCGAGTGCCGGATCAATGCCGAATCGGCCGCCAAGGGGTTTCGCCCCGGCCCCGGCCGGATCGAGCGGTTCGCCGCACCAACCGGAGACGGAGTACGGGTCGACACCGGTGTCGCCGACGGCGACGACGTCCATCCCTACTACGACCCGATGATCGCCAAGGTGATCACCTGGGGCGAGGACCGCCGGGCCGCCACCGCCGCGATGCGCAGGGCCCTCGACGCGACCGCGGTCGCGGGCATCCCGACGCTGATCCCGTTCCATCGCGCGCTGCTGGCGAGCGAGGAGTGGGAACGGGCAGGCACGTGCCGTGAGCTGGTCAGGGACCGGTCCTGGCTGAAGTCCACGGACGCCTGGGCGGACCGGTCCGGGTGACGGTGCACTGTGCACCGCGGCGCGGGAGCGGACACCCCAGATGTGTGTGGCGCGCGCCATGGCCGATGTCGAAACATGGGCACCGCGCCGGGCGAGCGGCCCGGCGGACGGAGTTCGGGAGTGCGCCCATGGCAGGCATCGAAGCCTATGACGCCGCCGGGTCACGGCGGTCGGCCGGTCCGGCCTCAGCGCCGCGCCGCGTCGAGGGTGCTCAGCGCGAGCGCGGAGTCGACCCAGGCCTGGACCGGGGGCGCGACAGCGGGGTCGCCGCCGTTCCAGAGGTTCGAGCCGAGCACTTCGTAGCTGGCGTAGCCATCGATGACCGCTACCAGGTGGTCGCCGATCTGCCGCGCCCGGGACGTGGGCAGGCCGCGCGAATCCAGCGCAGCGCGCACGTGGTCCTCGACGGTCGAACGCCACGACCTGAGGTAGTTGAGCATGTCCTCCCCGAGCTTGTCCGGGGAGCTGGCCGCTTCGGCGTAGAAGAACAGCGTGATCCGGGCGAAGGCCACCGACGGCCCGTCGAGCGGCAGGTGCGCGGTGAGGATGCGGACCAGCCGCTCGACCGGTTCCAGTTCGGTGTTCTCGGCGATCGCGGCCAGCCGGCGGCCGGAGAGCCAGAACGTATGCCGGAAGGCCAGCCGCAGCAGGTCGTCCCTGCCGCCGACGTAGTGGTTCAGCACGCCGGTTGACCAGCCGCTGCGGTCCGCGACATCACGCAGGGTGACGGCGGCGACGCCGTCCTCGGCGACGATCGCCAGCACGGCGTCGGCGATCTCGGCACGCCGCTGGCGATGGTCGACGATCTTCGGCATGTCCCTATTTAAACACAACCGTCTGACTTAAATACCGAGCAAGGAGCGCGCCCATGACCGTGCCTGGCCTGTCTTCGAGAGGCGGCGACATCGACGCGCTGATCATCGGCGCGGGGCCCTCCGGCGCCACCGCTGCCCGGCTGCTGGCCGAGAGCGGATTCCGCGTGACCGTCCTGGAACAGGGCGACTGGCCTGCCGTCGCCGACTATCCCAGCGACAAGCTCGAACGCGACCTGCTCGTCGCTGGGCCCTGGAACCCCAACCCCAACCACCGTGGCGGGCCGAGCGACTATCCGGTCAACGACTCCGACTCCGACGTGCATCCGTTCATGTTCAACGGGGTCGGCGGCAGCAGCATCCTGTTCTGGGCGGAGTGGCCGCGGATGATCCCGTCCGACTTCCGGGTCCGCACCCTGGACGGCATCGCCGACGACTGGCCTCTCACGTATGAGGATTTGCAGCCCTATTACGACGCTGTCGACGAGATGATCGGCGTTTCGGGGCTGGGCGGCAACATCGCCTACCCGCCCGGGTACGTGCCTCCCCAGCCGCCGCTGCCCATCGGCCGCCTTGGCCGGATCGCGGCCGAGGGCATGAACAAGCTCGGCATCGGCTGGTGGCCGGGGACGTCGGCGATCCTGTCTCAGGGCGTCGGTTCCCGCGGCCCGTGCGCACGATGGGGGACCTGCGGCAGCGGCTGCCCCGAGGGAGCGAAGGCGTCCTTCGACGTCGCGATGTGGCCCGGCGCGCTGGCGGCGGGGGTCGATCTCGTGACCGGGGCGCGGGTCCGGGAGATCACGGTCTCCGACCAGGGCCTCGCGACCGGTGCCACGTGGATCGACCGAGCCGGAACCGAACAGCACACGTCCGCGCCGGTGGTGATCGTGTGCGCCAACGGGATCGGCACCCCTCGGCTGCTACAGCTGTCGACCTCGCCGCAGTTCCCGGACGGGCTCGCGAATTCCTCCGGCTATGTCGGGCGCAACCTGATGATGCATCCGGTGGCGACGGTGCTGGGCGAGTACGAAAAGGACGTCGAGCCCTGGCTCGGCCCGGAGAGCCACCCGATCTGGTCGATGCACTTCGCGGAGACCGATGTCAGCCGCGGCTTCCACCGCGGTGCCAAGTGGACGGCCGTGGTGCTTCAAGGTCCGGTGGGTCTGCTGCAACGGTTCGCGGAGCTACCGCTCGCCGAGCGGACCGGCGTGGCTGGGCATCAGCTTGTCGAGCGGCTGTACCGCCGGGCGTTCGAGATCTCGGCCTCGATCGAGGACCTGCCCGACTCCGGAAACCGGGTGACCCTCGACCCGGATCTCGTCGACAGCGACGGCATTCCGGCGCCGAAGATCCATTACACGATGTCGGACGAGAGCAAGCGCGCGCTCGACTGGCATCTGGACCGGATCGTCGAGGTCCATGAGGCGGCCGGTGCCGTCTCCACCAAGCGTGTGGACTTCGGGGGCGAGACCGGCTGGCACCTGCTCGGCACTGCCCGCTGCGGCATCGATCCGACGACGTCGGTGGTCGACGGCTACGGGCGCTCGCACGACGTCCCCAACCTGTACGTCTTCGATGGCAGCGTCTTCGTGACGTCCTCCGCGGTCAATCCGACCCCGACGATCACCGCCTTCGCGCTGCGCGCTGCCGAGCACCTGATCGAAACCGCTGCCGGCCAAAGGACTCCGCTGTGATCGATTTCCCCGACGACAAGGCACGTTCCGGCGCGGCGCGCCTCGCCGACCTGTGGTTTCCCGGGACAGGGCGATCGCCCAGGTTGACCGCGCTGCCCGGCTACGACGCACTCCTGCGCCGAGCGCTCCAGGCCAACCCCGAACTTTCCGCGGCCTTCATTCAGGTCGCCGAGCTGGCTGCCGCGGCCGACGAACTCTCGGCGGAGACGGTCGCGGGCTGGCCGGCCGAACTCGCCGAGGCGGCCTTCTACTTCCTCAGCAGCACCTACTACATGGCACCCGAGGCGCGGCAGGCAGTCGGTTATCCAGGTCAGGTCCGGACGCCCTCGGCGGAGGCCACGCCCGACCAGTTGCTCGATGACGACCTGCTCGCCCCGGTGCTCGCGCTGGGCCCGACCTACGTCCCCACCCCACCGCCGATCGAAGGAGCCTGAGATGACCCCCGAGAAAATCCTGGCCGCCGCGCAGCGGCGCATCGACGACCTGGCACCGGCCCAGTACATCGGCGGCGGCTTCGTCGCGAGCACGAGCGCCGAGACGATCGAGGTGACCAGTCCCGGCACCGGCACACGGCTGGGGGCCGCGGCGAACGGCACCGCGGCTGACGTCGACGCCGCGGTCTCGGCGGCGCGCACCGCATTGCCGGCCTGGGCGCGGAGGACGCCCCGCGCCCGCGCCGAGGCGCTGTTCCGATTCGCGGACGTCATCGACGAACACGCCGAACTGCTGGCCGCGCTCGAAGCGCTCAACGTCGGCAAGTCCTACGCCTACGCGACTTACGAGATTCCCCTTATCTCCGACTGTTTCCGGTTCATGGCCGGAGCCGCACGGACCGCTCAGGCGCCAGCGTCCGGCCAGTACGTCGAGGGCCGGCTGTCCTACATCCGGCGCGAACCCGTCGGCGTGATCGGCGCGATCACGCCATGGAACTTCCCGTTGCTGATGGCCGCCTGGAAGATCGCGCCGGCGCTCGCGGCGGGGAACACCGTCGTGCTCAAACCGTCCGTGCTGACACCGCTCAGCACACTCGTCCTGGCCGACCTCGCCACGGGCATCCTGTCCGACGGCGTGCTCAACATCGTGACCGGCGCGGGCGCGACGGTCGGTCACGCGATGAGCCACCACGACGGCATCGCCATGATGGCACTGACCGGCAGCGTCGGTTCGGGCAGGCAGGTCGCGGAGGGCGCGGCGACCACGGTCAAACGGGTCCACCTCGAACTCGGCGGCAAGGCTCCCGTGGTGGTGTTCCCGGACGCCGACCTGGATCTCCTCGTGCAGACGCTGATCGCCGTGGGGTACGGCAACGCGGGCCAGGACTGCGGCGCGGCAACGAGGGTGATCTGCCACGAGGACGTGCGCGACCGGCTCCTGGAAGCGCTCGCCGCAGCCGCCCGGGAACTTCGCAGCGGAAACGCCGCGTTGGGTGAGGAGTTCGAACTAGGTCCCTTGATCAGCGCAGCTCATCGCGACCGCGTCGCGGCCATGGTGGACCGGGCACGCCAGGACGGTGCCAACGTCGTCCTCGGCGGCGAAATCCCCGAAGGCCCAGGATTCTTCTACCCGGCGACGATCCTCGCCGACGTCGCCTCCGGATCGGAGATGGCGCGCGAGGAGGTGTTCGGCCCGGTGATCTCGGTGGAGACCTTCGCCGTCGACGCGGAGGCGCTGGCCAAGGCCAACGATGTCGAGTACGGCCTCGCGGCGTCGGTGTGGACCAATGACCAGGCCCGGGCGCTCCGGTTCACCGAGGACCTGGCGTTCGGTTCGGTCTGGGTCAACACCCACCTCACCTTCGCCAACGAGATGCCGTGGGCCGGCTTCGGGAGATCAGGCTACGGCCGCGACAACTCCACGTACGCCCTCGAGGACTACACCCGCACCAAGCACGTGATGCTCCCGATCGGGGCGCCGCTCGACGCCTGAGCACGACGCCCGCGGGGCCCGGTGCACTCTGCACCAGGCCCGGTCCCAGGATGCCACGGATGTGCGTGGCGTCGGCCGTACCCGTTGGCACAGCATGACTTCTCAGGCCGGACGACCGGCCTGAGCAGATCGAGACGAGGAGCTCACCATGGCCGGCAACGACGCCCGCCCCGAGGTCGCCGACATCGTCATCATCGGAGCCGGGGTCTCCGGTGTGGGATCGGCGTGCTACCTCCGGGACGCCTTTCCCGGCAAGAAGATCGTCGTGCTCGAAGGGCGCGGCCGGATCGGCGGCACGTGGGACCTCTTCCGGTATCCCGGCGTCCGGTCCGACTCCGAGCTCCACACTTACGGCTACCAGTTCAAACCGTGGAGCCACGAGCACGCGATCGCG
Source organism: Amycolatopsis sp. NPDC058986 (assembly GCF_042741125.1). Lineage (NCBI taxonomy): Bacteria > Bacillati > Actinomycetota > Actinomycetes > Pseudonocardiales > Pseudonocardiaceae > Amycolatopsis > Amycolatopsis sp. NPDC058986. The sequence goes on from NZ_JBHYJW010000001.1 coordinate 14,947, forward strand.
GACGGGCATCTGATCCGCGAGTACCTCGAACAGGCCGCCGCCGAGCACCGCATCGACGACCTGATCCGCTACCACCACCAGGTCGTGTCGGCCGACTGGTCCAGCGCCGAGGGCGCCTGGACGCTGCAGGTCCGGGTCGCGGTTCCGGGGCAGAAACCGATAACCGTGGCCATCAAGACCAAATGGGTCTACGGCGCCACCGGCTACTACCGGTACGACGAAGGTTTCACGCCCAGTTTCGAAGGCCGCGAAGACTTCGAAGGCGACATCCTGCACCCGCAGTTCTGGCCCGAAGACTACGACTACGCGGGCAAGAAGGTCGTCGTGATCGGCAGCGGAGCCACCGCCATCACCATGGTTCCGGCGATGACGACCGGCCCCGGCGCGGCCGAACACGTCACGATGCTGCAGCGCACGCCCACCTACATCATGACACTGCCGCGCATCGACAAGATTTCCCAGCTGCTCTACCGAATTCTCGGCCTGCGGCGCGGATACGCCGTCACCCGGCTCAAGAATGTGTGGCGGGACTTCTTCTTCGTCGGGTACATGCTCAAGTTCCCGAACTCCGGGCGGAAGCTGATGCGCAACCTGACCCGGAAAGCCTTGCCCAAGGGCTATGCCGTCGACACGCACTTCAACCCGCCGTACAAACCCTGGGAACAACGGCTGTGCATGACGCCTGACGGAGACTTCTTCAAGGCGATCTCCGCGGGCAAGGCCTCCGTCGCGACGGACACGATCGAACGCTTCACCCAGTCCGGCATCCTGCTGGCCTCGGGCGAGGAGATCCCGGCGGACGTGATCGTCACCGCGACCGGGCTCACCATGCGCATGTTCGGCGGCATCCCGCAGACGGTCGATGGGGAGAAGCTGGACCTCGGCTCCTGCGTGACCTACCGCGGAATGCTGTTGTCCGGCCTGCCGAACTGGTCCTTCGCGTTCGGCTACACGAAATACTCGTCATGGACGCTCAAAGTCGGCCTGACCGCACAATACGTCATCCGGCTGGTCCGGCACATGGACGCGCACGGCTACACCAAGGCCATGCCCGTGGCCGAATCCGGGATGGCGACCGAACCGCTGCTCGACCTCAACGCGGGTTACGTGACCCGCGCCGCGGACACCACGCCCAAACAGGGCACCAGGCTGCCATGGCGGATGCTCACCTCGTACCAGGCCGACAAGCGGCTGCTCAAGGGCCCGCTCTACGACGACCACCTGCAGTTCAGCTCCGCCAGCGAACAGTCAGCGGTCCGTGCCGCCTCCGCAAGCAAGGAGCAGGTGCGATGAACACCGTGGCCACCCGCATCTCGGCCGGGGACTGGGTGCAGCGACAGCTCGGCGTCGGCATCGGCCGGCTTCCCGCGTCGCTGTTGAAGCGACTGGTGAAAGCACCGGTGAACGCGGACGGCGAGCAGATGGCTCCCGAGATCGCGATGCTCATGTCCACTGTCGCGAAAGCCCCTGACTTCAGCGACCTCACTCCCGCAGAGGCGCGTGCCGCCGAACTGAAGGACGCGGCGATCTATGGCGAGCGCCCGCTCCCGATGCGCACGGTGGAGGAACTCCAGCTGCTGGACGGTCTCGCCGCGACCCGTTACCGCCCGCGCACCTCCTCCGCCGGGCTCATTGTGTTCTTCCACGGCGGCGGGTTCGTGCTGGGCAGCCGGGCCGCTTACGACGGTCCGGTGCGGTTGCTCGCACACCACACGGGCATGGACATCCTGTCCGTCGAGTACCGCCTCGCACCGGAACACCCTTACCCCGCACCACACAACGACGCGATGGTTGCCTGGCAGTACGCCGTCGTGCAGGCCGCCGCGTGGGGCATCCCGCAGGATCGTATCGCCGTCGCGGGCGACAGCGCGGGAGCGAACATCGCCGCTGTGCTCGCCCAGAAGCTGCGCGACGCCCGGCAAAAGCCAGCGCTTCAAGTGTTGATGTATCCCGTCACCGATCTGGCTGGGTCCCGGCCCTCGAACCGCGAGTTCGCCGACTCACCCGCACTGACCGCCAAGCAGATCGCCTGGTTCACCGACCAGTACCTGCCGCCGTCTGTCGAACGCGCCGACCCGCGCGTATCACCGCTGTTCGCCGAGGACCTGAGCGGCTTGCCGCCCGCACTCGTGACGGTCGCGGGCTTCGACCCGCTCCGCGACGACGGTCTCGCCTATGCCGCCAAGCTGACCGAAAGCGGTGTCCCCACCGAGCTGATCAGGGAACCGGGCCTGGTGCACGGCTACCTGTCGCTCACCGCGCTCAGCACGACCAGCCGGGACGCGGTCAAGCGCATCGCGTCGGCCATCGCGTCGGCGATGGCGTAAACGCACCCGATGAGCACCGGGCCGGGCGTCGGAACCACACCCGGCGCCCGGCCCGGCCACCACGTCGCCGACAGGAGCCACCATGCTGAACCTTTCCGTCCTCCTCGAGGACTCCGCCCGCAACCACCCAGCCAGAACCGCGCTGGTGCTGGGCGAGAAACGCATGACGTACCGCGAAGTCGACGCCGCAGCTGGCCAAGTGGCGAACCTCCTGGCCGAACGCGGCGTCAAGCCGGGCGACAAGGTCGCCCTCAGCTGCCCGAACCGGCCGGAGTTCGCGATCGTCTACTATGGCGTCCTCAAGGCGGGCGCGGTCGTCGTACCGCTGAACGTGCTGCTCAAGCGGCGCGAGATCGCCTACCACCTCGCGGACGCCGGCGCGGTCGCGTATTTCTGCTTCGAGGGCACGGAGGAGCTTCCGACCGGCCAGGAGGGACGGCAGGCCTTCGATGACGTCGATTCCGTCGAGCATTTCTTCCTGATCCCTGCCGACCCGGACGCGCCTGCCTCGATCGCGGCGGAGACCTTGAGCGATGCCCTTGCGGGACAACCGAAAACGTTCGAATCCGTGGTCACCGAGGCAACCGACACCGCGGTCATCCTCTACACCTCCGGTACGACGGGCCAGCCGAAGGGCGCCGAGCTGTCGCACGGAAACACGATGCTCAACGTGCTCACGGCGAACCGGATCCTCCGGAACCGGCCGGCCGCCGACAGTCACGTGGTGTGCCTGCCGCTCTTCCACACCTTCGGCGCCACCGTTCAGCTGCACGTCGGCTTCTCGACCGCGGCCACGCTCCACCTGGTGCCCCGCTTTGACGCCGCCCACGTCGTCCGCCTGATGGCCGAAGAGGACATCACCTTCTTCGCAGGCGTCCCCACGATGTGGTGGGGGCTGCTGCGAGAGCTGACCCCTGACGTCGACGTCGCCCGCATCGCCAAGAACCTGCGCGTCGGAATGTCCGGCGGAGCCTCCCTCCCCGTTGAACTGATCAAGGAAATCGACACTCGCCTTGGCGTGCGGATCCTCGAGGCCTACGGGCTGTCGGAGACCTCACCGCTGGCGACGATCGGCGACCCGGAGGCCCCGCCTCGCCCCGGCTCCATCGGCAAGCCCGTCTGGGGTGTCGCGGTGAAGCTGATCAAGCCGGACTGGACCGAGGTCACGGGCCCGGGCGAGATCGGCGAGATCGCCATCCGCGGGCACAATGTGATGAAGGGCTACCACGGGCGGCCCGAGGCGACCGCCGAAGCGATCCGCGACGGATGGCTGCGCACCGGCGACCTCGCCCGCCGGGACGAGGACGGCTGGTACTACATCGTCGACCGGGCCAAGGACATGATCATCCGGGGCGGGTACAACGTGTACCCGCGGGAGATCGAGGAGGTTCTGCTGACCCACCCGGCCGTTTCCCTCGCGGCTGTCGTCGGTGTTCCGCACGAGAGCCACGGCGAAGAGGTCAAGGCATTCGTGATCCTCCGCAGCGGTGCCGAGGTGGCGCCGCGCGAACTCGTGGAATGGAGCAAGGAACAGATGGCCGGCTACAAGTACCCGCGGATCGTGGAGATCGTCGACTCCCTTCCGACGACCGCCACCGGCAAGATCCTCAAGCGGCGGCTGCGATGACTCACGCGACTCGGTACGACGTGGCCGTGCTCGGCTGCGGGTTGATGGGGTCGGCGCTGGCGCGGAGGTTCGCGGCCGGCGGCCTGGCGGTGACGGCGTGGAACCGGACGCCGCACCGGGCTGAAGCGCTCGCCGCAGATGGCGTCCGGCCGTCCGCGTCCGTCGCGGAGGCCGTGGGGGAAGCCGGGCTGGTGGTCGTCTGCCTGTCGGACATCGACGGGGCCCGGGGCGCGCTCGAATCAGCGCCGAGCCTCGCCGGACTCACCGTCGTCAACCTCAGCGACGGAACCCACGACGATGTCGAAACGCTGGCGCAATGGCTAGGCGAGCGAGGCGCCTCCTTCCTGGACGGGGCAACCTTCTGCTACCCCGAACAGATCGGCGAGCCGAGCGCGATGCTGGTCTTTTCCGGCTCCGCTCAGGTTTGGGCGGCGCACGAGCCCACCCTCATGCTGCTCGGCGGGCGTTCGCGACACGTGTCCGACGACATCAGCGGCGCGAAGGGGTTATACCTGGGCAGCGGAGCTTTCTTCGTGACCGCGCTGGCCGGCTTCGTCGAGTCGACAGCCTGCCTGCTGCAGCGCGGCCACACGCTCGAGGAGATCCGGGACACCACGCTGTACGGCCTTGAACTGCTGCGCCACGCCACCGAGGAGGTGGCCGCCGCGATCGAGTCCGGACGCCACGAAACCGACCAAGCGACCATCCACGTCTTCGCGGACGGCGCCCGGAAAGTCCTCGGAGAGCTGCAGAGCGCAGACGTCGACTCGTCGGTGATGGCAGCGGTGTCACGGAAGCTCGACGCCGCGGAGCACGCCGGCCTGGGTCACCTCGGGTACTCCGCGCAGTCGTTGCTTTAGACCGGCGCGCTACTCGCCGCTCTGCAACTCGACCAGAGCCAGCGCGGTGTCCACCGCCGCCGGGTTCTGCGCGAGCGGCCGCGGGAGCAGCTCGTCCACCCGGACCAGACGCCGGTCGATCGTGTTGCGATGCGCGAACAACCGGTCGGCCGCCTTCGAGGTGTTGAACTGCTCGGCGATGAAGACCCGAACGGTCTCGCGCAGCACCGGATCGGCGGTCGCCAGTCCGCCGAGCGTGTCCGCGACGAACTGCCGCGCCTCGGCGAGATCGTTGGTCAGCAAGGAGATGAGCTGAACGTCCTCGAAGTGGACGGCGCGGCACCCGGACCGAAGGCGCGTGAGCAGCCCCTGCGCCGCGGCCGCGTCGAGGTGGCTGCGCCGGAAGCCGTGCACGTCGGGCGCCGGCCGCCCCAAGGCGATCCGCACGTGAGGGACGTCCGCCAGGATCTGGTCGAGTTCGGCTCGGGAGGGCGCCGAACTCGCCGGAATCCACATCCAGAGCGTCGTCGTCCCCGCGACGAGGGTCAGGCGGCGCGCGGCGCCCGCGGCGCGCATGACCCGCTCGGCCGCGTCTTCGAGGAAGGCGAGCTGGTCAGGGGAGCCGCCCCAGAGGATCGCCGCGACATGGTGCCCGGTGAGTGCGTAGCCGAGCTGGGCTTCAGCGCGGGGACGCGTGATCGGTGCGCCGCGGAGCAGCAGCTGCACGGTCGCCAATCGCTCGCTTTCCGGCCCCGCGGCGAGTTCCGCCCTCGCCTCGTCGATGTACGTCGCGACCGCAGCCATCGAGTCGTCCACATAGGTCCCCAGGGAATCACCGGAAACCTCGACCAGCTCGCGAAGCTCCTCCTTGTCGTCGGTCGTGTCGAAGCAGAACCGCAGCCACGCGGACCAGCCGATCCGCTGCGACGCCCGCCATGCCTCGATATCGTTGGTGTCCATCCCGCGTAGCGCGAGGTCGCGCGCGTAGTGGCGGGTGTCGGGGATCATCGTCGTCTCGACCCGGCAGCCGGGATCGTCGATGTTGGCGATAAGCCAATGGGCCAAAGTGGACGCACAGTAGACGCGATCCATTTCGGACAGGACCGGGTCCTGTGCAAGGGCACGCTCACGCAGGCTCTCCTGGCCTGCGGCCCACATCTCGTGCGCAATCTCGGCTTGGTGCGCCTGCATCTTGGCCGCGGCGGTACGGAACAGCTCGCGCACCCGCTGCGAAGACCGCTCGTTCTGCTCGTCCTTCGCGTTCACCGTTGCCTCCAAACCTGCGCTGGACGAACAGCCTAGGCGCAGACGTGGTGGCCGTCACGAGTGCAGAGTGCACCAAACCGTCGGCCAGCGCGGTGTTCCTTGGTGTAGGTCGCCACCCCGGTGGCGAGCAAGGTGGTGTGTGCCACCGGCTCGGCCCGGGGCTGTCGCGCCCGTGAAGGAGAATCCTGTGTCCAGTGCCAAGCTCGCGCTCTACACCCAGACGATGGACGAGATCTGCGCCGCCGTCGCCGCCCACGATCTCGACAAGGTGCTTGAGTACTTCGACGACGAGTGCGTCGTAGTCAACGGCGCGGGCGGGACGGTGGGCGACAAGTCGGCCCTGGTCCCCGGATTCGAGGAAATGTTCGCGACCTTCCCCGACTGGACCCCGCGAGTGGCGACGTCCTTCCTGGAGGGCGACACCATCGGCGTCCTTTTCGAGGTGACGGGAACCGCCGGCGGCACCGGCCCGAAGGTGACGTGGATCGGCACCGGCTACTCCACATTCGATCCAGAAACACTGAAGATCGTCCGCGACGTCTACTTCATGGACGAGGCAGCGCTCGAGCAGAAGATCAACGACGCCACGCTGGCCGAATAACGAGCCGGCCAACGCTCCGTGTGCCCTACTCCGACAGTCCTGTAGGTGTCGGCGAGGTCGTCGCTGTAGCCGGGGTGCATGGCCACCATTGTGGCCATTATCGTTTTGTGACACCAATAGTTCGTTCAGGGCCACTCCGTTCCGTCGTGAACCCCCAGCAGGGAGCCCGTCAGCCGGACACTTTCACCCGTGCACTCCGGAGCGAGGACGGGCTGGGGCTGGTGCGTCGTCGTGTCGGGCGAGCTAGTGCCGTATCAGGCAACGTTGGGTAGGTAATCTGGGCGGCGAATCTTGGAGTTAACCGCGAAGTGACGCTTCGGGTGGCAGTGGCGGTTGCGCCAGCGCAGGTAGCCGTCGATGGCGGTCTCTTGGGCGGCGTGGCTGGGGTAGTCGCTGCCGTCGAGGGTGAAGTAGCGGACCGCGGTGAACTCGCATCCGATCCGGTTCAGCCACGACGCGTTGGTAGGTGTGTAGACCAGCTCGATCCCGTTGGCCGTGCACCACGTGGTGACCTCGGCTTTGCCGTGGCTTTGCCGTGCGGTCCGTAGTTGTCACATATCAAATACAGCTTCCCGGCCGGGAAACGGCGGCGCAGCTGCTTGCAGAAGTCGAGGAACTGCGGCCAGCGCTTGCGGTCACGGAACCGGTAGAACATCTGACCGGTGGCGAGGTCGAGCGCGGCGAACATGTGCCGGATGCCTTTGATGCGAGTGTAGGTGGCGCGCTGGCGGGCCGGGTGGCCGCGGGGGAACCAGCCACGACCGGGTCGGGGTTGCAGGTTCAGTGGCCCGAACTCGTCGACACAGATCACTCGTCCGTCGGCGGGCGGGTGGTCGTAGAGGTCGAGGATGCGGGTCTTCTTGGCCACGAAGTCCGGATCTTTGCTGGCTTTCCAGGTCTTCCTCGCCTGCCAGGACACGCCCTCCTGGCGCAGGATCTCCCCGGACGGTCTCGGTGCTCGCCACGATCCAGGCGTGGTCGGCGAGGTAGCTGACCAGCTTGGCAGGCTCCAGGTGGTGAACGGCAACCCAACTCAGTCGGTTTGCAGGCGGCGATGCGGCAGATCTGGTCACGGGCGGCCGGCCCGACCTTATGAGGTCGGCCGCCGCTCCATTTTGGAGACAGCGCCGCGAAGCCGGAGGTGTTGAACGCGTGGATCACCTCCCGCACATACCCCTCGGTCGCCGCGAACATCGCGGCGATCTCCCCCGCGGACCGGCCCTGCCACGAGGCCAGCACGATCCCGGATCGCCGCAGCCGCACCCGATCCCGGGCCGACCTCGTGATCTTGACCAGCCGCTGGGCCTCCTCCGGCTCCAACGACCGCGCGAACACCTCAGGCTGACGCGCCATGACTCACCTCCACCGGCCAGCCTCACGCTCACCAGCCCGAATGTCCACGCGACACGGTTACCACGTCAACGTTCCTTGATGAGGCACTAGCCCTGGAACGGGCCGTGCTGGGCGCGTTCAGCACCGCGCGGCCCTGCACCCACAAGACCCGCCGCCCACCTTCGGCGGCGGCGCTGGCCGAAGCAGCCAGGCTGCGCGGCCTGCCCGCGACGGGGCCGGCGGCCCACGTCGTGATCGACCTGTCCGCCTACGCGGCCACCGCCGCGAAGCTGGACAGCGCACCCACTGATGAACCCGGGAAGGACTGAGATCTGTTGTCTGCCAACAAATCCGCACCACAGATGAGCGAGGCCCGCCGCTACCAGCAACTGCGGGCGCACTTCTCCTACCTCAAACTCGACAACGCCGCCGAAGCCTTACCGCGAGTGCTGGACGATGTCCGGCACGAGAACCTGTCCATGACCGCCGCGCTGGAACGGCTGCTGGAGATCGAGGTCAACGCCACCGAGGAACGACGGCTGGCCAGCCGGTGGCGGTTCGCCTGCCTGCCCGATCCCTGGACCCTGGCCGACTTCGACTTCGCCGCCCAGCCCGGCGTCGACGAGAAACTCATCCGCGACCTGGCCACCCTGCGGTTCCTCGACGACGCGTCGAACGCGTTGCTCGTCGGCCCGCCCGGAGTCGGCAAGACCATGCTCGCCACCGCGCTCGCCCGCGGCGCGGTCGAGGCCGGGCACCGGGTCTACTTCACCACCGCCGCAGACCTCGCCGCCCGCTGCCACAAAGCCGCGATCGAGGGCCGATGGGCGACCTGCATGCGCTTCTTCGCCGGCCCGAAACTCTTGGTGATCGACGAGCTGGGCTACCTGCCGCTGCCCGGCGACGGCGCGTCCGCGTTGTTCCAGGTGATCAAACAGCGCTACCTGAAGAGCTCGACGATCTTGACGACCAACGTCGGGATCGCTGACTGGGCAACAGCTTTCAGCGACGCGACCGTCGCCGCGGCGATGCTCGATCGGCTGCTGCACCGCGCCACCGTAGTCGGCATCGACGGCCCTTCCTACCGGCTCCGCACCCATCAGTCCACATCGGACAAACTGCGCAAGGCGGTGAACTCGCATGTCTCCTAACACCAACGCCATCCCCAAGACCTGCCCGATCTGCTGGGAAGCGTTCATCGCGACCGGCCGCCAGGCCAAGACCCGTCGCTACTGCTCGCCCGAGTGCAAACGCACCGCCGCGGCCCGCCGCGAGGTTGAACGCAGCAGCCACCCTGACAGGCCCTTGGGGCCGCCGCCGGCGGCCGCCCCGCTGGCCCCGCCGCCCGCGCCGCTGCCGCAGCTGGCCGCGCAACGCGACTGCCCACACTGCGGCGGTCCGGTCACCATCGTCGCCCTGCTCACCACACCCGAAGCCGCCCGACCGCAGATGCCCCTCGCAGCACCCGACGGAGTGATCCCACTCCACCGATAACCCACGCTACGCTGCACACCTCAGCTGGGGAATTTCACTGAGTACCCCTGAGGACTTTCAAAGAGCGCCGTCAGCGTTGAGCACGCGCAGCAACGCCAGGGTCTGCTGGCCGTATGCGTGCTCGACGTGAAGGGGCTGACGGAGTTGGTCGTGTCGGAATAGGCCTCGAAGCCGGTCAGCTTCGGCGTCAACACCGCGGTGCCTGCCGGCCTTTTTCAGCAGCGAGCGCAGTTGCGCTCGGGTCAATTTCGCCTTGTGTGCCCGCCCCGGTATGGAGCCCGGCGACGCAGACGCTCGCGTCAGGACTGGCTAGAGCTCAGGCTGGTATAATTCCCGTTCGATCATCGCGTGCCCGTGAACAGAGAGGTGTGGCCAGGAGCGTATCGATGGCAGTTCTCCGTCCGCCCGGCCGTGCCCGAGTACTGCCGCTGCACAACCCATCATCTGGGGCAAGGAGGCTTCGTTTACTTGGTCATCTTTTTTGGATGGGCTGGCCGTCTGGACAGCGGGAAGCTTAGTGCGCGGACAGGCTGCTTGTTCAGCGTCGCGTTCGATGCCCTTTCGTCAATTCGATGTGGGTTCGCGACTTCCCGCGCGTTGGTATATGTCGAATGCGCGAAGGGCAAGTTCGAGCTCCAGGCGCGCGATGGGGTCAGAGAGTTGGTCGTTGAACAGGTTCTCGACTTGTCGCATTCTATAGCGCACCGTTTGCGGGTGTACTGCGAGTTCCGCTCCTACGTGGGTGAGGCTGCCACCCGTTTGCAGCCAGGCAAGCAGCGTCGTGCGCAACCGTACATGCTGTTTAGAGGTGAGGTCACGTAAGGGCGCCAGCCGGGTCTCGATGAGCTGCGTGGCCAGGAACGAGTCCCGCATGAGCCATGCTGTCAGCAGATGGTCGACGCACCATGTGGCCGGGGTCATCTTGAGGTGATCATCGGTAACTATTGTGGACACCTCAACCGCGAGTCGCAGGGACTTGGCGGCGTCCGCGAGCGGCACGGTGGGACCGATCATCGCGTGCCAACCGGCCAGTGACCGGGCTGCGTCGTTCCACCAGGAGCGTCCTCGTGGGTTCGGTACGAGCAGGCAGGGCACGTCGCGCTCTAGGTCGACGAGGTAGGACCCTGGCCAGTGTGCCGAGGGCCGTGCGCCTGAATCAACTATCCTGGATAGCGCCACACCGCATATCTTTTGTGGAATCGACCATCGGGCCTGCTGGGCAAGAGTCAATAGCGTGTCGTGAGAAATGGACGCGTCGCCGACGAGCATGTCAAGCAGGCGGCCGCGTGCGCGTTCGATGTTCCCTGCGGTACGTGTCTGTATTTGAGTGTATCCATCCACGGCGAGTCCGGCCAGTAAGTCCATGTGTGCAAGCGCAGCGTCGCCAAGCAGCCAGATGGTCCGCTGTGGCAGACCGGCGCGCTGCCCGAAGTCGATGATCCTCTTCCATGCAACGCGCATGCCGGTGCGAAGCGCCGATTGGAGGGAGTCGAGACTCCGCCCCTCGCGGGCTTCCACTCTGCCGAGCGCGCGGTACACTTCGGCGCGTTCGTCTTGCGGTAAACGAGGGTCGATGATCTGATCTGCGAACTGGCGTAGTGCGTGTTCGACGCCGAGGCGGATCTTTTGTGCGTATGGCCCGTCCAGTGCCATGCCATACTCGGGGATCGTCTCGCGAACCCGGCGGACGATTTCGTCTGCCAAGCTCGGCAGCTCAGGCAGGATCAGTGCACCTAAACCGCTTGGCAGTTCTTCGAATACTTGCGGGGCTCGTGTCCTTTTGGAAGGAAATGCATTTTCGGAAGAGTCATCGTCAGGGTGCATGGTGTTTCATCCCCTTTTCATAGGCATCCCTGAATTCGGGGGCCTTCCGGTTCGGCGAGAATACAGTTTGCAGGTACCTGCGTCGGGCGACCCACTTACTCTTTGTGCTGCTGGTAGGTATCCCGGCGATTGTTATAGTTGCTATGCCACAGGCGAACGGGCTGCAATAATCGTGTTAGCCGATCTTGTAGTTGGCCAGATGCTCCGTGGACAACTTGTCCTTGTCTGCCGTGTACTGAAACGACCACGGGCCTGGAGTAGGGGAAGTGCCCGTCACCAGTACAGCAGTGATTGGGACCGCCAGAGCGAACCCGGAAATTACGAACACAGGGAACACGAACGAGAAGACCTCGACGCCTGCTGGATGCGGTGCTGCTGCAGCCAGGTGTACCCGCACCGCGGCCATGCCCGTGTAGTGCATTCCTGTGACCGCGATCGCCATAACCACGCAGGCGAGCAATCGGTGGACGAGTAGATCGAGTTTCGCGGTAAACCACAGCGCGACGGTCGCCGCCACAACAGCGATGACGACCGATAGTGCTACCAGGGTCGGCTCGTAACTGATAGCGCCCTGGACATGCACGGCTCGCATACCGGTGTAGTGCATGATGTTGACCGCGAGCCCGGTGATTAACCCGGCGACTATCAGCCGCCACCAAGCGAAGTCGGTCCGGGCGTCGAACACGACAAGGCCCACGAACACGGCGATCACGGCGAGAACCGCCGAGAGCGCGGTATTCGGAATATCGTAGCGTACCGGCATACCGGGCGTAGCGAATCCCAGCATCGCGGTGAAGTGCATGATCCAGATGCCGACGCCGCCGATGGACACCGCGGCCATGCCGAGCCACGACAGACGCCCCTGCGAGGTGGTAGCACGACGGGCGCGGACGGCACAGGCAAGTCCCACTGCGCAGCCCAATGCTGAGGTCAGGTACGCAAGGATCATGAGCCACCGGCCCATGGCGAAATGCTCCATCTGATCCATGTCACTCCTTTTGTGCTGTCGGCGCAACCGAGGTGCACCGTGGACTGCTGTTCAGAGTTTGTGCAGTCCTTTGAGGACATTTTCAATCAGCTCAATCCGATTGTCCCAGGTCATGTTCTCGGTGAGCGTGTGGTGAAGATGTGCCAGGCCCGCACCGAGCAGGTCGCTGACCAGTACCCTGGCTACTCCGATTGGAACTGACATCAGAGCCGAGATCTCAGCCATGGACCGGGGTCGCAGACACAATCGGGTCACCACAGATCTCGGGTCGGCACTGTTGTGGGACAGGGCACTGCCGGTGAGCGTGGTCTGGACGAGTGCCTCGACAGGCAGGTCGGTCATTGGTTGAGTACGGCCTTCGGTCCAGGAGTATGGGCGCGCTAATGAAGGCGCGGCGCCGAGCGTAAGCCGCTCGGCATCTGGTTCGTGCACTCCCGTCATCGCTTCGCCTCGGAGCCCTGCGCCTGGCGAACCGGAGTGTCTACCATTTTCCCGACCTGATCCACTAGAAGAGTCATTTCGTAGCCGACCAGGCCAATGTCGCAGCCAGCGCTCGCCAGCACGACGAAGTGGGACCCGTCTCCGACCCTCATGAGAAGCAGGTAAGCCTGTTCCAGCTCGATGACCGACTGCACCGTCCGCCCAGCAGCGAACAGCGACGCGGCGCCGGCCGCGAGGCTCGCCAGCCCGGACCCGATGGCGGACAGTTGATCTGCTCGGTCGCGGGACAGTTGGGCGTCGGCTGCCACGAGCAGCCCGTCCGCCGACATCAGCGCTGCGTGCACCACTCCAGCGGTCTCTTGCGTGAATGTCGACACCAGCCAGTCGAGTGACGGCCGGGGCGAGTCCGGTAGTCGGGCGTCCATGGTCCCTTCCTGCCTGTGTTCGAGCGGTATGTGTACCGTGTCCCAGTGGCGTGGATGAATGGTCTTCATTCCTGTGCGGGGCTCTCGCTGATCGATGCCGGATCAGCTACGTGAGCCCGTGCTGCCCGGAGCCCTTGGCTATGCCGGACGAGGCTGCGTCGAATCGCGGTGGGGTCGCGAGATTCGATCGTGGTCTCGGCTGACACCTGTGGTGCCGGCGCCGCGCCAGTGGCGAGTTGCGCACCAGGTTCGCGTACCGGTAGGCCAGCCTTCGTGACTGCGGCGTTGTTTGATGGTTCGACGGTGCTGCGTGCCGCTCGCGCTGGCTCATCGGTCGGCATGAACCAGTCGGCCCAGCCGGTGGTGCTCGTGTGACGTCCGCGGTCGTTCTCCAGCCGCTCTGAGGCAGCCGGAGCAAAGACTGGAATCTTGGCTGGCGTATAGATGTCGCGAACCGAAGTCATCGGTTGGGTGTCTTGGATGGCCGACTCGTCACGTTGCCTGATTGCCGCCCCAGTGCTCGCCGCTGTGCTGGCCTGCTGGGTTTTTCCCTGTACGGCAGACAGCTCGGGAGACGAGGGAACGGCGTCGGTGACCACTAGTTCGGCGGGTAGATAAATGCTGGCGGTAATGCCGGAGGGCCCGGGATTTCGCCGTAGCCGCACCGTGACACCGAGTGGCGCGGCCAGCCGGCCGACCACGAACAGTCCCATCCGCCTTACCGTCTCCGGTCCGGCGAAGTGCATGGTTGCCAGCCGCTCGTTCGCCGCTGCAATATCCTCCGGTGCCATACCGAGTCCACTGTCGACAACCTCCATCAGCAATCCGCCGTGCGCAGTGCGCTCGGCGGTGAGGAGAACCTTCTTGTCGGGCGGCGAGAACCGGGTCGCGTTTTCGATCATCTCGGCGAGGATGTGCACCACGTCGGCTGCTGGCAGAGCAAGCACCAACGCGCTGGGCGCATTCCCGAACGCGATTCGTCGATAGTCCTTGACTTCGGAGGCGGCCGCGCGCATCAGCTCGGCGGCACTCACCGGGGCCCGGTCGTGCCGTGCAGGGTTGGCCCCGGCGAGCACTTGGAGGTTCTCGCCGTTGCGCCGCAACCGCGCGGCAATGTGGTCGATGCGAAATAGGAGGGCCAGCCGGTGCGGATCTCGTTCGTCCGCCTCCAACTCTTCAATCACCGACAGTTGCTTATCCACAAGGGACTGACTGCGCCGAGACAGAGTGACAAACATCTCGGTGACCTGCGCCCGCAGCTTCGCCTGTTGTCCGGCCAGACGAATCGCCTGCCTATGCACTTCCTCGAAGGCACGAGCGAGCTGGCCGATTTCCTCGCCAGTAGATAGCGACATAGGCTCGACCGATCGCCAGTCCACTGTCTCGCCGGACAGCACCCGGTCGAGGGCGTTGGGCAGCCGGCGGTGGGCTACCTCCAAGGCGGCCGAATGTAGTTGTTTCATCGGCATGACCAGGCTCCGTGCTACGTACAGAGCTACGACGAGAGCCCCGAGCAGCGCACCGAGCACCAATGCGGCATCCCGGAGCGCATCGGAGCGAGCCTGACTTGTCCGCGCCTCAACAGTGCTCGACAGCGAGTCGACAAGCTCACTAACGATGCCGCCGAGAGCGCTGAAGTCGGAGCCGATCGGCCCGATCATGTTCGACAGGCCTGCTGCACGCTCGCCGGTCAGTGCCTCCTCCACGGCCGTCCGCCGCTTCGCGGCAGAAGAGTTCGCCACGGCGAATCGAGAGGCGATACCGGGCGGAATGACACGCGCGACCTCGTCGCCGAGCACTACCGTTTCCGTTGCTAGCTGGCTAGCGGTCACCAGCGCGGCGTCCGTCCGCAGGGCCTGCGTCGCACTGCGAAGCTGGATCTGTTCACGCGCCAGACCACTCCGTAGCCGGAACAAGGCCGCGACGGCATTCGCGGTGGAGTTGAGACCGTCGTCGCCTGCGACGCTGACCGTCTCCGGGATAATCCCACTCAAGGCGAATACGAGACCGTGATACCTCCATGTATCAATTGCAATGTCCTGTGTACGGGCCTGACGACCGCGAAATTCCTTGAGCTGGAGCAGCGTCACCTTCAGATGCTGCCTGGCATCCGGGTTCATTTTCGCGAAATCGGCCTCGGTCGCGATGCCGGAGGACTTGGAGTCAACCTGGGCGGCAACTACCTTACTTCCAGCCCCCGATTCTCCTGCCTCTCTGCTGAGGAGGTCTGCCAATTCGGCGATTCCTCGCACCACAGGCAACTGGTCGCGCAGTGCGCTGAGAGTGTCTGCCCGCATAATCTCCGCACGTATTCGCGTACCAGCCAGACCCAGTGCCACAACTGCGGGTAACACCAGAACGATAGACACCTTCATCCATAGGCTCCAGCTAATAGGCCTCCGGATAGCCTTATGGCGCAGTCGTTTCCCTGGACCTTGGTTTCCCATGTGCAACCAAGCTCGATTCTTCTCTGACATTAAATCTCATGTGCGCGGATGACTGAACAAGGACATGCAACTCTAATAGGTGAACAAGGATGCTCGACCGACGAGACGTGCCCGAACGGTCTGACGAGTATCCACGGCAATCACGTGTCCGCCTTTCGTGGCACAGTAATAAGCTGATGCCGTGAATCGCTGTGATACCAAGACCTGATCGAGAAGAGAGCTGATCGCAGCAGGTCAGCGACTACCGGGCACCGTCGCCGGCATCATACTTCCGAGCACTTCTGCGTTTCGCCTTCTCAACGTCGGCCGTGGTGAAGTGGTGAACATCGATACCCCTTCTTACGTATGTGCTGCCAATATTCCGATGTCGGTCTTCGGTAGCCGTGCCAGCTAGCGGATTCGACGCGAAGCGGCCGTGGGCGCTGCAGGAACTGGCTGTTCAGCACAGGGTAGGGCACCTTGGGAACGCGGTGTTCACCCATGTGAACGCCGTCGTCGGCAGCCAGGCATCGAGGTTGGCCACGGCATCGGAGTGGCGGTGTCACCGCGCTGGCGGCGTAGGCCGTCGAGCAGCGCATGGGCGCACTGCTGTTGGACTGCCGCTGCGAGCCAGGTCGTGGTAATCAACGGCGTCTTCTCCGACTCGCGCACGAGCGCGGGCCAGCAGGTGCGCCGCATCCGTGTGTCCTGGGGCCGCCATTCTCCTGCCCACTGAGGGACCAGGCGAGTCGATTTCGGCGAAAGTTCGCTGGTTCCGGGCGCATCATGAGCTTCGGTGCCCGCCTCCGGAGACAGCGATCATCGCCCAGCGCTCCCTTCAGAGCCAAAGTATCTACCAGACACACCGTTGGAACGCTGGGAGGACCAACCAGACCGACCGAGCTGCCGGTCAGCCTCCAGGGGCCACCGCCACTGGCCCGCAGCAAGCCGCCCGTCCGGACCGACCTGGTCATGAGGGTGGACGCCACACATCTGGACCTGAGCCACCGGCCACAGAACACCGCTTGCAGTCCCGTCAGCCTGGAAATAGGCGTCCTCATGCCGTAACGGGCCGGTCAGCGTTCATCATGTTAGGCACGCTGACGGCCGACGTCCTCCCCGGACGGAAATGCGGCTACGACGGTTGATGGAGGGGGTAGAGCTTCGAGTAGAACGGTCATGTGGTGTGCGGTTTCGGCGCCGGCTTTCATCGTTGTCCTTTTGGTGGTGAACTCGTGCTTAGGGCGAGGCCGGGCATCGTAAGATCACCGTTGCGCAGTTGGACGTTGGTCGCGACCACGTCATCGATGGTCAACGTGCCCGGAAAGCCCAGGCTCAGCAACCGCACGATCCCTGGATCTCTGGGAGTTGCGGTGAAGGACTGCCCGAACAGCGTGCCGCTCAACCGCTCTACCAACAATGTCGTTCGGTCCCCGCCGATCGTCGTCCTGGCGGCTGCACGCAGAACGATTCGATCACTCTCGAGCACCAGGCCGGTGGCGGTGATCCCTCTGGCGGTGAAACGCAACGCAGCGCCCACCTGGCCTTCGAATTTCGGCTTGTCGAGCTTGAGTTGCCGTGCGGTCATCGAAGACGGCGGCGACGACGGTTGCGCTTCGGCCCGAATCGGCGAGAGAGCCAGAACAGGAACCACGGCCAAGATGAGCGCGGCCGCGGCCGCCCTGGTCCAGCCGATCGCTAGCGCGGCACCCAGAACGCCGCACCCGGTGCCGATCAGGAAGCCGCCGAGATTTGCGGTGACCAAGGCGGTCAGCGAGAGCAGCAGAGTGGCCACACCGGTCACGAAGCGAAACTGCGGGCGTAGCCATAACGCGCCGGCACCAAGCAGCAGCAATACACCGACCAGCAACGAGGAGACTCCGCCGAACGTGCTGATCGCAACGTAGACGTCGCCGAGTCGAAGACTCGCGTAGGGTGGGATCCCGATAGCCAGACCGGCGGCGGCCGTGAACACACCGGCGCCGAAGGGGCGTCCGCGCCGCCACCGAGCGAATGCAGCACGCCCGGTGGTGACGCGCACTCGCCACGTTCCGGAGCCCGTCCTGTCAGGCGCTCGTCTCCGCCGACGGCTCAGCATCCGCTGGCTCCCGCTGTCGCGGTCAGCCTCATGCCCTTCAGCGCCAGCGAGGTCGACGTTGTGGATGAAGCTATGGCCTTGACGCCGGTCACGGTGATCTCGGCGCCCTGCACGCCGAATCCGCCCGGCACACCGACAGCGCCGTCCGGACCATTCTTGAACTGGCCGGCGTCGACCCCGATGTCGGCCTTCTTCAACGCCAGATCGCCTATGAGGTTCTGGAGATTGAGGACGAGGTTCTCGGCCTGCGACGGCGAGCTGCCGCTGGCCGTGATCTTCACCGTGAGCGGTCCGAGCAGGGGGACATCGGGGGTCACAGCCGCCAGACAGAAGTCGCGCAGGCTGGCCGTCCGGAAGCCGGTTGAAACAGCCGCGCGGTTCTGCCCAGAGGCCGTGCGGTCGTTGCCGCCGAAGAGTACGAAACCAGTGCCGGTGAGCTCACCGGCCGACACGGAGAAATAGGACCCGGATACGGTGAACGATGCAGCAATTGCGCCCTGTGAAAGCCCGACGAGCAGAAATGCCCCTCCAACACCGCCTGCGGCTAAGGTGCCGACAAATCTATTCCAGAGCATGACAACCTCACTTCAGTTCTGCGACTCAATGGGAAACGTAGCAATTACGGGTGGGCCGTATGCAGTATTTCAGAGGCGAACTCCTTCCGGCGGGATCGTGTCTTCGGGCTGGTGGCGTCTACTTCACGAGAGACTCGACCTGACTTGGTGCCTGCTGTGCTCGGACAGATTTCTTCTTCGCAAGAATTGCGGAAGCCACCAGTTGGCGGCACCTGCGAGCGCCATCGTCACGGGCACGAGCACCATGCGCACCACGGTGGCATCAAGGATGACCGCTACCGCCAACCCAAAGCCGAACTCTTTGATCTCCAAAACGTCGCCGAATACGAAGCTTCCGAACACCGCGGCCATGATGGCTGCGGCCGCGCTGATCTGACCGCCAGTTCGCTTAAGCCCGACCGTGATCGCGTCCGCGGTTCCCCTGCCGGCGCACCACTCCTCGCGTATACGGCTCACCAGAAATACCTCATAATCCATGGACAGGCCGAACAGCATGACGAATAGCGCGATAGGTAAGTAGACTGGGAGCATATTGACGCTACGGAAGCCCAATATGCGCTCGCCGAAACCGAGTTGGAAGACCAGCACTGTCACCCCCAGCGCCGCTGCGGTGGAAACAATGTTGAGCGTGATGGCCTTTAGCGGGAGCAGTAGGCTACGGAAGGCGACGAGCAGATAGCAGAATGACAGTGCCAGCGCGACTCCAACTACTACGGGAATCTTGCCGCCGACCTCTGTCGACAGGTCCACATACTGCGCTGTCACACCACCGACGTGCGTCTGCAGCGCCGTGCCCGAGAAAGCACCGAGCGATGTTTTGTTGCGAATATCGTTCACCAGTGTAGCGGCCTCTGGGGAGTCGACTGACGATGTCGGTGCGACCCTTAAATAGGTGCATCTCCGGCCGTGGTCGAGATCGATGAGGCGTGTGAGCGCTCCCTGATGCGCCGACCGGGTAATGGCGTCCTGGAGCAGTTCGGCGGTGTGGCCACCTGTTCGTGCGTCCAGCACGTCTGTGAGCGAGGTGACGTCCGCCACGCGCTTGTCCGCCCGCAGCATCGAGGTCAGTCGAGCGACCGCGTCGAGATGCACGCTGTTGAGTGGGACGTGGGGATCGCACACGACGACGTCCACCGGCGCTACCGTCCCCGGGCCGAACGCACGGGTGAGAATCCTCTGTCCTTGGCCGGCCGGAGTGCCG
The DNA here is from genome assembly GCF_042741125.1 of Amycolatopsis sp. NPDC058986. Classification (NCBI taxonomy): domain Bacteria; kingdom Bacillati; phylum Actinomycetota; class Actinomycetes; order Pseudonocardiales; family Pseudonocardiaceae; genus Amycolatopsis; species Amycolatopsis sp. NPDC058986. The sequence continues at coordinate 34,411 of NZ_JBHYJW010000001.1, forward strand.
GAAAGGGAAGCACTGCCCAAATCGAACCCTAGACTCATCGATGCTGTGGGTAACGCCAGTACGCCCAATGCCACGAATGCGGGGAGGGCCAGCCGCACGGGGTGCCGTAGCACGAATTGTGCCCATCTCGACCATCGACGGCTGCGGATGCGATGCCGTGCTCTCCGCTTGTGCAGCGCCCCGAGGTTCACCCCGTGCCCGAGGATGGCCAGCAGCGCTGGCAGGAGTGTGAGTGCGGCCGCGACGCAGATCGCCACCACCAGGCTCGACGTGAGTGCGATCTCTGTGAAGATGTGGCCGTCGATCACGGTTAGGGCGCCCAGAGCGACGATGACGATCAGACCTGACGTCACCACCGTCGCGCCCGAGGTACGGAGAGCCACGGCGACCGATTCGGCCACGTCACTGTGACCTTGACCGCGCCTTACCCGCTTGGCAAACTCCTCACGGAATCGACCGACGATGAACAGGGCGTAATCGATGCCGACGCCGGTCCCAATCATGCTGGCAACCACGGTGGCGAACCGGTCCAGGTGCAACGGAAGGGCCAGCAATCCTAAGAGTCCCAGACAGACCAGGACCGAGGACGAGGCAAGCACCACTGGGAGCGCTGCCGCGATCGGAGCGCCGAGCGCGATCAACAGGACCAGCAACGCGACAGATAGGCCGATTGCCTCAGACCTCGCCTGGTCACGCTCCTCCGCGGCGGATAGGTCGTTGTTCAGCGACGAGGGACCGGTAAGATATGCCTTGATCAGGTAACCGGCGGTCGCTGCCTCCAGCCGGTGCTGCACGTCCTTCGACGTTGCGGCTCGAGCTGTGTCGTCGCCGCTGATGCTGACCACGGCGAGGGCGACGCGCCGATCAGAAGCCACTTGGCCAGCTGCCTCGTAAGGGCTGAGCACGGCCGCGACGTGGGGCGACTGTCGTACGGTGTCGAGCACATCGGCGACCGTGGCACGGTACTCAGCAGTGTCGGCGCCAAGCCGTTCCGACCGGAACACCACCGCTTCCTGGGCGGAGCCGAGCTCGGGAAAGTTGTGCTCCAACAGCTCCGCCGTTTGCGAGGACTCGGAGCTCGCGACCGAATAGTCGGGCACGCCAAGGCGAGCGTCGAGCTGAGCGTAGGAAGTGCCGGCGGCCGCGAGCGCTACCAGCCACGCGCCCAGCGTCAAAAAGCGGTACCGCGCGACGAGCAGGCCCCACCGGTTCAACAGTGTTGACAGCATGTCACGGTTCCACGTCAGCCCCGAGGCACAGCACCTGGCCGGCCACCCACTCGCCGATCGACGACCGCGTTCGCCGCTGCACGTATTTCTTCGTGCTGCCGGTCGGACGGGGAACAATCCACTTGCGTGTGAGCAGCACGATGTCGACTGGTAAGTCGAGGGTCCACATGCAGACCTGCTGGGCAACGATCTGCACCGGGTGCCCGACGTCGTTCTTGATGAGTACGACGATGATGCCACCGGCCGGGTAGCGGATAGCAGTCTCGCACACGATCGTCTCGTGCGCCGGGTGCATGAGGATGGTCGCTCGGCGCCTGGCCAGCGTGATCTCGCCGAGCGTACCTTCCTGTAGAAGCGATCCGTCGTCGTCGGCCAGGCCCATATGCATGCCTTCGACCGGTCCGCCGACGAAGAACATGGCGGAGTCCCGCGGGTATGACGGCGTCGACGGGGTAGCGCCTGCGCCATCCGGCCCGAGGAGACGAGCTATCTGACCGCATTGATCCTGTGCCGGCTCCACCAGGCCGCACCCATGGCACACGTGCACGAGCGAACCGACAGCGAAGGACTTGCGTTCAAATACTGTAAACTCGCCACCGCGGGGACGGCCGCAACGTCGAGTTCTGCTCAAGCAGATGTCACTCCTGGACGGTAGATCGGAGAGGAACAAACTCCGTCCCTCCAGGAGCGACCTGGGAAATGGGCTTGATGGGGAAACCGCAAGAATCCACGCCTTGGCATACGGTGGATCCATCCGCCGTGCATATCCTTGGGGCAGTAGATACGCTGCTCCTTGTTCGCCGCTTAGGCAACGTTGCGCGATGAATTTCTGCGAGGGGAACAGCGTGGACTCGACGGCGCGGTTGAATTCAGTTGCTATCCAAATATACCTCTCGGCTCTTCGCATGAACGAACGATATGAGATGTCGATCGTTCCATGCAACCACTACTGTTGCCGGAGTCGACGCAGTCATCATAGTTGTACTGCTCTCAACAGTATCCTTGTAACATTTGGATGTTGATGATGAACTTTGTGCCCGCTCGCTGGGTAGCCTTTGTGGAGCTTGCGCGAGGCTCCCTCAGGTGGCCACATTGAATTATGAAGAAACCCTTATTGGACGTAGCACAACGCGGTCCACGCCTCATGCAGGGGCGACCAGATCACCCCGCTAGCTCGCAGGGCACGTTGACCTTCCTGACGGCCATCCAGTGGTCGCCAGCGGACAAACTCAAGCTCTGATGTCACGCCCTTACATACTGCGGATCCACTCCGTCTGGTGGCAGCCAACCCTTGGGTGGTTGCTTAGGGGCGGCGCTCCGCGCATGACTGGCGAGCATGACATCGTCCGCTACCGATTAGCACCTCGCTACAGCGCTGCTATCCCCGCCTTGGGTTGCGGCCTGGGGCTATTTACGTCTCCTCTCGCCGATGCCGTAGGCGCCAACGGTCTCGTCGTTGGTGTCGACAACTCGCGGAATGTGATCGACCACGCGACGCAACCGGTCTCGGAATCAAACGTCGTCTCTGTGCGAGCCGATGTCAGCGCTCTACCTTTTCGCGACAGCGCCTTCGATGCCGTCTATTGCCTGGGCACACTCGACATGTCCACCGACCCGATGCGCACACTCAATCAGGCCGTCCGCGTGTTGATACCGGGAGGACGGCTCGTCATTGTCGCCAGTCGCCTGCCGAACAATATTGCCAGCCCCGTATTGCAACAATGGTACCGCCGTGCTTTTGGCAGGCGACTGTTCGGCCACTCGGAGCTGACAGGCGCATTGGAAGACCGTAGAATCGAGCAGATCGGACAGCATATCGCCGGGTTCACACAGTTCGTGTGGGGACGGCGCCCGAAGACGTAGGTTATCATGACACGAACGGTTTCCGCGACCATCGGCGTGCTGAACAACTCGCCGCTCAGCTACCAGAAACACGCAGAGATACACCAGTTCTCCCGGGCACGTGCGGCGTGGCTGGGGAAACCGTGTCCGATCCCGGCCTGGTCGGGCAAAGCCTTGTCCGCTGCGGCCGTCTTTGCGGGTGTTCGCAGTGGCGCTTCGGAATCCTCGTTCCCGGAAAATCACGCAAGCGGTGGAAATCGTCGACGTTCGGGACCACACCAGGGCGTTCTGCCGCCTTGCTGCCTGGACGCGGCGCTCCGGTGAACCAGCCCTGAACAGGCGATGCAGGCACAGCACAGCACGCTCCGCGCGCTTGTGGCGGCTGTCACCGCCACGCCTGGGCACTACGCCAGCGACCTCGACTCGAGGCGCTGCTCCATTGGCTCGGCCACCACACGCTGGTCGTGTGCCCACCGGGATTAGCACGACACCGGGGTCCATTCTGAGCGCACTCCATTGACCAGCACTCAGGATTAAGCTGACGAGGTCGTGCGACGATTCGATGCGACGGTGTGGAGACGGTTTTCTGAACGCTCGGGTCCCGACGGCGTCTCGAGATACCGAAGGTCATGGCGGCATGCTCACCGGCCGGTGGCGATTGCTCAGCCTGACCGTCATCGTTGTTCGGCTCACCGCCGGGACGACAACGACGCTAAGGGGCGCCGCAGAGCTTGGGGTTGTTGCGCGAACGCTCGATTCTCTCCCCGGAGCGGTTTCGGGTCAACGGTCGAGACGGGCGGCTGGGCGCCGGTGCGGGCATTGATCACAGCGGTGCTGGAGGTGAGGCGGGTTCCGTATGCCCCATGGTCGTGGCGGCACGAGTAACCAATGGTTGCCCCTGATTCTGGTGCGGTGCAAGGCACGCCGACAACCCGTGCGGCGCGGGGAACTCCCAGCGCCGCACGGGTCAGGCAGCGCTTTCGTGCAAGTTCGCGTCGGATCAGCCGGTGATTTGCGCTCCTACGGCGTCGAGCGCGGTGGTCACTGGCTGGAAAAAGGTCACACCGCCTGTGCGGCAGTTCCCGCCGCCCCCTGAGGTCAGTCCGATCGCACTGCCGTCGCGGGTGAACAGTGGCCCTCCGCTGTCCCCAGGCTCGGCGCACACTGTGGTCTGGATGAGCCCGGTGACCTTGCCCTCCGGGTAGTTCACGGTCGCGTTCAGCGCGGTGACCTGACCGTCGTGGAGCCCGGTCGTGCTCCCCATACGGAACACCTGTTGGTTCACCTTCGCCGCGGCCGCCTGCCTGATTCGCACGGCTTGGTCGCCGCCGATGTCAACCACGCTGGGCGCTGCGGTCGTGGCGTCGTCATAGGTGAGCAGGGAGAAATCGCCGTCGCCGGGGAACGTCGCCCGCCTGACCCTGGCGACCGGCTGCCCGCCTCGATCCAGCGACCATTGCTGCCCGGCCGCCGCGCAGTGGCCGGCGGTGAGGAAACCGGGACTGCCGTTGTTCGTGGTCACGTTGAAACCGAGGGAACAGCGGGCACGATCGGTGAAGATCGCGTCACCGCCAGCCGCGAACAGCGTGAACGCTCCTGGTGATCGCTCGACCCGCACCGCCTTGCCCCGAGTCGCGGACGTCAGCCGTTCCCACTTGTCACCCTGCACAGTGCTATCGGCGGTGACGACCGTCTCGCCAGTCTGCGCATCGACTGCCCACGCGGTGCCGGGCATGGTGCGCGCCGACGTCTCAATGTCCGCAGGCCCGGTGCCGGCGGCGTCGGCTTGCGGGAGCGCGATGGCTGCGGCGCCGGCCAATGCGATGGTAGCGGCCACCATCAGGATCTTGCCTCTGCTGATCGTTCTGTGCCGGGAGCGCATGTCGATGACCTCCATACCGTTGAACTGGTTCTTGCCTGGCTCTACGGGACGGCTCAGCGGTAGGTTCAGCGTTCTCACAGGCACGAGACGATCGGCCTTGGTCAATACATCGATCGTCTCGGCTCAGCTGGTTGGCAGGATGCGCGCCTCATTGGCGATGATCGCGGCCTGCACTCGGTTGTCACAGCCCAGTTTCTCCAGAATCCGGCTCACGTAGGTCTTGACCGTCCCTTCCCCCATGAACAGTTGCCGCGCGATCTCCGCGTTCGCCGCTCCGAGTCCGATATGGACCAACACATCTCGTTCCCGGGTCGTGAGCATGCTCACGACCCGGTTTGCCTCACGCCGCCGGCTGCTGTCGTCGGTCGCTACGCACTGCTTGATGAGGTCCTTCGTAATCTGCGGAGACAGGACGGCATCGCCGTGGGCGACCACCCGCAGTGTCCGGATGAGGTTCTGTGGGTCGATGTCTTTCAGGATGAAGCCTGTGGCACCTGCCCGCAGCGCCCGTGCGAGATCATTACGGTTCGCGGACGTCGTCAGCACGACAACCTTGACCGCGGGTGCCCGCCGGGCGATTTGCTCGATCGCGGCCAGGCCGTCGTCGCCCGGCATGCGGATGTCGATCAGTACGACGTCGAGCGGAGTCTGGCAAGCCAGTTTCACCGCTTCTTCGCTGTCCTCGGCCTCGGCGACGACGTCGATGTCCTCTTCCTGCTGCAGGATGAGCCGGATGCCGGCTCGCAGGAGCCGCTCATCGTCGGCCAGAAGCACTCGGATGTGTCTCATCGTCTCAAGCATTCGTCGAACGCTCTGATCCGCACCGATGTACGGACTGATGTCGCTCATGACAACGGATGTCGCTTGCCCGCTGAGGTGGTCTGCTTCTTTCAGCCCCGGCCCGATCGCCTTGTTATGGACCTCGGAGGCGAGCGTGGCCGATCAGTTGTCCTCGGGATCGTGCTCAACGATCTGAGCTGCGGCAGCATACGATGTCTGGTCAATGTGTGAGGAGGTCGCTCGAACATTGCGGAAGCTGCGTGGCACGGCGTCGAGACGTCGGTGAGATCCGTGAGGCCTGTCGCGCCGCCGGTCACCACCTAGGCGCCCGACCAGTGGCGCCTGAGGGCCGCGTACCTCAGCATTGGTCACCGTGTGGCTGTTCACGCGATGACCCTAGGCCTGCACCGGTCATATCCCGTTCACGCTGGTGAACACTTACGTGGCGTCGGTTCGGCGGAACCGGGCGAGGCATTGGGCGGTACTGGATGGCTTGCTGGGATCAGCATCGGCGTGGGGTCCTCGGCTGGCCGAGGAAAGTTCGCAACCGTCCTTGTGCGTGCACCGAACGTGCATCGTGGTGGCGAGCGGGCGCTACTCCTTGTCGAGCCTGCGGCTAGGCGAGGGTCGCGGGAGGTCTAGTTGCTTCAGCAGGGGAGAGTCCGCCCGTCATTTGTTGTGGCCACATACAATTGTAACGTGACTGCCATCACAATCCACTTGGCTTCGAGTGCTCCTTACTGTGAAGTAGGCGCACTGATTGTGCAGATATGGTTACGGCCTGCAAGGATACCGGATGCGTGGAGATGAACGTCGCATGAACAGACTGGCGTGCACGCCTTTCGTGGTATCCGCCGACCGTGTGGAAAATTAGGAAGCCGGATCCCTGGTCCGAACGAGGCCTATGGCCACTGTCATGGCCTCTTATTGCCATGTAATCCGTCAAGATCACTCCTTTATAATCGTTAGCCCGCTGTCGAGATCGGCAGATCCGGGATGTCATGGAACCTGGCGAACTGAGGTAACCATGCGCGAAACCAGAAGAAGGTATCCAGATTGGTTGGGGTGCCGTCTTCGCGTCGTGTCACGATGCGACGTTGAGTACATGCACAGGATGGGTAAAGGGAGGAAAGGCAGGATGCCTGACGAGAACACGCCTTTCGACCCTGATATCGGTATGCGGATCCGGGAGCTTCGTCGTATGAGGGGAATGGGTCTTCGGGTCACCGCCGAGCTTGCCGGCTTGTCGCCATCGTTTCTCTCCATGGTGGAAAAAGGAGATCGAACGCTTGATCGTTTCAGTCATATCGTGACTGTCGCGACCGCGCTACGAGTCCCTGTTGGAGACCTGATCGGTCTGCCTCAAAGGCGCGACAGCAACCCGGTAAAATCACGGCGTTTCGACGCCGATCTGTCCGGAGTGCGATTGGCGATAACCGAGCCTTCAAGCATGCTGCGGCGCACCAGTTGGACCGGAGAGGCTTCAGAGCTGGCCAGCAGGATTGATCGCGCTATCCAGAGTCGCTTGCACACTGACGCGATTCAGCTGCTGCAACGCCTGCCTGTTCTTATCGCAGAAGTACGAGGCGCGCTGTCAAGCGGGCGGAGGCAAGGTCGCACAGAACTGCTCCGCCAGCAAGCGCGCCTTTATCGCGAGGTGTGCAGTCCATTACTGCTAAGTCTCGGTGCGAAGGACCTCGGGATCGCTGCATACGAACTGGGAAAATCGGCCACTCGTCGACTCGATGACCCGCTCGATCACGCCACTGCCACGTACAGGCAGGCTGAGATCCTCTCTATACTACATTCCTATGATACCGCGGCGAAGATCGCCGAAGAGGCGATCGAGAAAATCGGATCTAATCCCCGGCACGGACATCGCGAGAAAGCAATCCGCTACATCCTTCACTCGCAGGCGGCATTCGCTCACGCCCGCGGCGGCGACATCGCGGACGCAGTGACACACCTAGATGAAAGCAAACGATACTTCGCTGCTCTCGACCACCATCACTGGGCGCTGGTCGATCGCCCGGAAGCGGGATCCGCATACGCCTCGTTGAACCGAATGTACATCCTCTTTCACCGCGGTCTTTTCAAGGACGTCGTCAACATCGGGGAACGGCTACGTCTCACCTCCGGGATATCGTTCAACTTGATGTTCCACTGCGTCCTCGGATGCTCATACGCCCAGCTGCCCGGCCACGAAGAAAGCGCCGTCAGACATCTGACGAGCTGGCGGGAGGCCGCTCCGGCCAGGCTCGGCGACGATGACGAGTACGTGAAGCAGGCGGTCACCCGCCTCGCCTCTCGCCCTACCCGCGGTAAGGTAAGCCGCCAGATCCATGACCTGGCGGCTTACCTCGATGCATAGGTTCGGAATCCTTCGGTCTGTGCGCTGTATCGACCACACGAGATTTCCAAGAACCAGCTGTATCCGAGCGGCATCGGTGGTTCTGTGTCGATGAGCGCGCCTGCGTAGCAACCCATACAACAAGGTGTCGGTAGACGCCGCGCGCATGTTCTGCCGCGGTCAGTGCTTGGCGGAGATCCGTCTCGACGCCAACGCCGCTACTCGCAGACCTTCGCACAAGCGGTGCCCTCCCCGACAGGCCACCGCGGCTACTCGACATCACATGCGCCAGGCCCGTGCTACGACGCTGGCCTGCTCAAGCTCGGCGGGCTCCCAGTCGAGCTTCCGGCGATGACCACCGTGGAATCGCTTCCGCGCGTCCTTGCCGCGTCGATCACCAAGGTGTCGCCATCGGCGCGTTCACCGTGAGGTCAGCCGCATCCGGTAGGCAAGAGCGCGCACGGTCGCGTTGACGCTTTCGTAACTGGGTTCTGTGAGCAGGTGGGTGATGGTGCGGCGGGCGTAGGGGTCGGCGTGCAGGGTATGCGGGCTGATGGTTTCGGCCTCCTGGAGGTGCGCTACGGCTTGTGGTTGACATGCGTGTATTCGCGCGAGTGCGGTTCCCGCCAGCAACTGGTACGAATACTCGTCCGCCGGGTCACGGTTCCGGATTTCACGTATATTATCCACGACCGCGGGTGCGGCGTCGAAGTTGCCGAGCACGTTGACGAGTTCCAGATTATTCAAAAGGAAAGAGGTGCGTGTGAGGCGAGGATACTCCTCGAACTGCGGCTCCAACCAGCCGAGCATCTCACGTGCCTCGGCGAGGTGGTCGAAGGCGACGGCTTCGGCGTGGGGACGGAGGCGAGCCTGCGCGAGGGCCGCTGTGATGTGCAACCTGCCGTACATGATTTTCCTACGGTGTGCGCCCAGCGATGCCGACGACAACTGGTTCGCGGCGTCGAGCGCGACGTCTGCTGCCTGCTCGTAGAGCCCGAGACGTGTGCAGAGCTGCGCCTGTTGCCAAGACGAGACGGTGTGAAGGACCAGGTCATCGGACTCGCGTGCCAACGTACTGGCTCTTTCGATGACCAACTGCACAAGGTCCATGTATCCGAGTTCTCGGAGTACCTGCGCGCACACATCCTGGTAGATGGTCACCAGGAGACGGCGGAGAAGTTTCTCCTGAGGGTGTTTCGGGGACACCAGCAGCCTGTGGATGCTGAGGATCAGATCGGGTAGTCGCTGCAGCACCTGGCCGTAACAGCATTCCAGGAAAAGAGTGCGAAGATGCCTCGCATAGGCGGTGAGGGCGTCAAGATCAGTGATGCTCACCGAATCCGACGGCGTCGACAATGGTGCTGCGGCGAGTGCCAGTCGGAGCCTGGCCGCCGCAGCGTCGAGGGAGATCCCGCCCTGTTGCCGTGCCTGCGCCAAGAAGTCCACGCCGACCAGGTCGGCGGGTGAAACGTTGAGCACATCGGCTACCGCGACAATGTGGGAAACCCGGTCAAGGTACCGGTGACCGTTCTCTATCGTTGACAAGAACGCGGGCGAGAGTCCTGCCAGTCTCGCGGCGGTACGTACGCTCAGGCCTCTGATTTGTCGATAGAAGCGGACTCGTTGTCCGATATCGCTGACGGTTTCATCGGCGGGGCTGCGTCGAGAGGGTAACGGCACGATGCCGATCATAAGTAGAGTCCATTCTCGGGAGAATAGTGCGAACGGGTTCACCCGGATGGCTAAGGTGGGTCACGGAGCGGCACCATGACCGCGCGGTCGCTGGGTGTGCGCATCGCCGAACCAGCGCGGCCTGTCGGCGAATCTGCGCAGATCGTACCGGGGCCCAGCTTCGAGTGTGCCAGGGTCTCTTTGTCGCAAGAATTCGGAACGAACATCGTTGACGAACTGCATGTTGGGGTATTCGACGCCGACGGCGTCCTGGTTTGGTGGCACGCGCGGTTCAAGGTGAGCTGCTGCGCGGTCTGACCACGTTGATCGCCCTGACGCCGGCGAAGTATCGAGAGCAGGCGGAACGAGCTGTGTCATGCGGCACCGTGGATCGTGCTGGTGCCCACGGTTGTCCCGCGACAGTGCGTGCCAGCGCAATCCCGCAGACGCCAACAGGTGATCGGTTGATGTGCCCTCGAATGGTGGCATGTCGGCAATTTCGGTGTCCGTGCGGGGATTCAAGCGGGTGGATGCGTGTTGCATGTGGAAGTGTTCACTGACGTAAACACCACCACGTGCCGTACCACTACGATGGTTCCAGTTGTCAAAGCGATGACGCTCGGGTTCGCAGCGTAGCGCCCCGGGCACGCAGTAATGCGAAGAGTGCACATCGGACCAGGCGCACAACTCTGTCTTCCTCCGCGCAGCGGTGCTGGACCAGACTGTTTGTGGTGGTGTCGCGCGGTGGCAGACGTTAGCCGAAAGGTTCATCGTGAATTTAGACGATGATTCATTGCAATTGATGCTGCAGCGAGCACTACGAGGTTGCGACGGGGCGGGCCTGCATTTCGGCGGCCACGTGCTGTCGAACAGCGGTGAACCACATCTGATGTTCCCGCTGACGGGAGCTCCTTCTATCAGCTTGTCCTTGCCGTTCACCGAAGCGACGGTTGTCGGGGCAGGAACCGGGGGGCCTCGGTGCTCGCAGCCGCACATCGGTTGCGGTAGCGGGCTGGCGAAGGCCGCAGACGGGCGGAGCCAAGCGCGTCGTTCACGTCGCGGCGGGATGTTCGTGCTGTGGCCCATTCGCCGGGCAACGGCGTCGTGGACCGGCCGACTGCTGCGGCATCATCAACGTACCAACCGGCATCCGGGCGACGATGTCGGTACCCCCACTTCGACGACAGGAGATCAGCGATGACCAACTCGTCCGCGTGTCGTGGCGGTGGGTGCAGGGGGAACTGTCGGGCGTCGCGACTGTCCGGAGTGCAGGGACGCCGGAACGCACCTGATCGATGGCAGCACAGCGTCATGCGCGGGAGGTCCGCAGGCAGGCCGACGCCGAAAGGCCTGGGACATGGCCAACGGAGAAGCGCAGCGGATGTGGAGGGGAGCGGCCGCTCTAGCGCGCCAGTGCCGTCTTGTGTGACACCACGCCGATGCGGGGGGAATGGGGTATGACCGTGCGGATGCGGCAGTGCACGGCCACGTGGCGTCGGCGAGGGTCTCGGCTGCGGCGGGTGCGCAGGCTTCCCGCGCCGAGCAATCCGGTTGATCGGCGGGCGGAGCTGGTCGATTCTCTTCAACTGTTACTCGAGGGAATGGCTGAGGAGGAAGAATGCTGCAACGGTTCCGCGCGGTGCCGACAGCGACGTGACTGTCTGGTGCGGGTCGCGGGAACGGTGCTGGCGCTGCTGGGCCAGCACCGGCTCGACCGGCACGGTGACTGTGAGTACTGCAGCACGGGGCAGCCGGAGGCGATCCGTTGTACGGTGCTGCACACTTCTGACCTGCTGCTCGGTGAACGTACCGAGGTCGCGTGGTGGCTCGCACTCGGGCTGACCCGCCGTCGCCGTACCTTGCAGCAGATCCGGGCGTGGCTCGCGCACACTCGCGCGGCGGCTCCCAGCACCTAGCGCGGCAATCAGGGGTCGCAGGGCATCCTGACCGATCCACGTGACGTGTGCGGAGAAGCTGGAAGGAACGACCGTACTGCCCGCCGATCTTCTGCGTCGCGGGCGGGCGGCCACCGCTCAGCTATTCCTCGGTCGAGGCCGAATGGAATCGCGCCCCGCGCAAACCAGGCCCGACAGTACTGTTCACGAGCGCGAACAGTACTGCGGGATTGCCGCCTTATCGTTGCGGTGCGGGACGTCGGAGTGTTCCCGGCCGGACACTAGCGGAGGGCGCGTTCATGTTCGACTATGCGGCGTTTTTCACTGAGCGTATTGAAACAACCAAGCGTGAGGGACGGTACCGGACGTTCATCGACATCGAGCGCCTCGCCGGACGTTTCCCGCGGGCGCTGTACCACCATCCAGATGGCCGCGACCGCGAGGTTACCGTGTGGTGCAGCAACGACCATCTGGGCATGGGGCAGAACCCGAAGGTGCTCGCGGCGATGCGGACATCGTTGGATCGCTCGGGCGCGGCAGCTGGTGGTTCCCGGAACATCGCTGGCACCAATCACTTCCACGTGCTCCTGGAGCGAGAAATCGCCGAACTGCACGGCAAGGAGCGCGGTCTGACCTTCGTCACCGGCTACGCGGCCAATGACGCCGCTCTGAGTGTACTGGGAAAACTATTGCCGGGCTGTGTCTTTCTCTCCGACGAGGCCAATCATGCGTCCATGATCCATGCCATGCGGTCCACCAGAGCTGAACGCCGCGTTTTCCGGCACAACGATGTAGAGCATCTCGATCGGCTGCTGTCCGCATTGGACACGGAACGGCCGAAAGTGGTGGCGTTCGAGTCGATCTATTCGATGGGCGGCGATCTCGCCCCCGTGGTCGATCTGTGCGCAGTAGCCAAGAACCACGGCGCGCTGGTCTATGTCGACGAAGCGCACGCGGTCGGCATGTACGGGCCAGGTGGTGCAGGCCTGACGGCCGAACGCGGCTGTGCCGAGGACGTGACGTTGCTGATGGGTACCTTCGCCAAGGGCTACGGCACCGCAGGCGGCTACCTTGTCGGCCCCGCACCGATCGTGGACGCGATCCGCTGTTTCGCTCCGTCCTTCATCTTCACGATTGCGTTGCCACCCGCACTGGCCGCCGCCGCGCTGACCAGCGTGCGGCACCTGCGCGAGTCCGATGCCGAGCGGCACCTGCTGCACCGCCGCGCCACTATGCTCAAACGGCTCCTGCACTACTCGGGCATCCCCGTCATGTCCGAGCAGAGCCACATCGTCCCCGTGCTAGTTGGCGACGCGCACCTGTGCAAGCAACTGGCCGACCGGCTGCTGCACCTGCACCAGATGTACCTGCAGCCGATCAACTACCCCAGCGTTCCCACTGGCACTGAGCGACTGCGCATCAATCCCTCACCGGTACACGAACCGGATGATGTCCTCCGGCTCACCCAGGCGATCAGTCGCGAATGGACCGAACTGGGCATGCACCGCACCCTCGCGGCGCAATGACCGCCTCCACCAGCGCGCTGCGCACCCCGTGGGGCAGATTCGTACTGCTTTACGCCGTGTTCTTCCTCATGGGCAGCGAAATGTACGTCATAGCGCCGTTACTGCCCACGATCGCCACGGAGCTGCGCACCGCACCGAGCACTGCAGCGTATCTGGTCACCGCGTATGTACTGAGCTACGCCCTCGCCAGCCCCCTGCTGGGAGCCTGGGCCGACCGGGCCCGCCGCAGGACCTTCATCCTCGCGGGTATCGCGGTGTTCCTCACCGGGAACCTCCTGTGCGCGGCCGCGTCCACGCTGCCGTGGCTCGTCGCCGCCCGCGCGGTGACGGGGCTGGGCGGTGCTGCCGCAGCACCGGCGATCTGGGCCTACCTGGCCGAGGCGGCGCATCCACGCCAGCGCGGCAGGGCGGTGTCCTTCGGCGCCGCGTGTTACGCGCTCGGGCAGGTCGCCGGGATCCCGGCGGGCACGATGATCGCCGCCATGTTCAGCTGGCGCGCAACCTTCACCACGATCGGCCTCGCACTCGCCATCATCCTGCTCGGCGTGACCCGATATGACACCGGCCCCGCACCGACCCGCCCGGCCCGGCGCACGGCGGGGCGGCTCTGGCGCGACTCACGGGTCAGCCTCGCACTTGCCGCGACGGCGGCGCTACAGGGCGCACGACTCGGCGCCTTCACCTTCACCGGAATCCTCTACACCCAACGCTTCGGCTTTACCCTGCACGGTCTCGGCCTGACCGGGCTGATAGTCGGATGCGGCTCGCTCATCGGCTCGCTCGTCGCCGGCCCGGCGATCGACCGGGCCCGCCTGGCAGGACGGCACGAGATCGGCCTCTCCGCGGCCTGGGGGCTGCTGTTCACCGCCTCGATCGTGACCGCGCTGGTGTCGGAAGGTCTCGTGGCCAGCCTCGCCGGCCTCACCGGATGGTTCGTCGCCGGAGGTGCCTTCTACAGCACCCAGCAGGCCTACCTCAGCACAGTGGTGCCCTCGCGGCGGGCTACCGCGGTGTCCTGGAACAACGCGATGATGAACGCCGGTGCCGCCGCCGCGACCAGCATGCTCGGACTACTCCCCGTAGGCGGCGCCGCATTCGCGGTCGTGGCGGGAAGCCTGGGCGCCACCGCCGTCGCACTGTCTCTCACCCTGGTGGGCAGGGACCGCTGCTCCCGGCCCGCCAGCCACCATTGAACGGAGGACGCGTGCATCGACCGACGATCAGCCACGCCGACGGCGTGTACCTGTACGACCAGAACAGCAAGGAGTACCTCGACGGGTCCTCCGGTGTCCTCAACACCAATCTCGGACACCGCAATCCCGACATCATCGCCCGGATCATCGACCAACTCGACCGGGTGTGCTTCGTGCACCGATCCCAATTCATCTCCGGCGCCCTCGATCAGCTGACCCAGACTCTGGTGTCGATCGCACCGGTGGGCCTCGACCACATCGAATACTCCAATTCCGGCTCCGAAGCCAACGAATGCGCGCTCCGCGTCACCCTCGCCTACCACCACCGCAACGGCGAGCACCGACGACGGCACGTGCTGACCGAGAAACCCAGCTACCACGGCATGACCGCGGGAGCGCTCTCCCTCTCAGGCCATCCCCAACGGCGAACCGCGGCCTTCGCACCACTCCTCGACAACCACGTCGCCACGCCGCGTGTCACGCCCCGCGCAGGACAGCTCCGCGCGGGGCTGGGCGAGTGGATACGAGCCATCCGTGCTCGCGGACCGCAGAACATTGCGGCCGTCCTGATCGAGCCCCTTGGAGGTGCGTCCTCGGGCGCCGCGCCGATGTCACTCGAAACCGTGCGCGGTCTGCGCTCCCTGGCCGACGAGCACGGATTTCTGCTCATCGCCGACGAAGTGATGAGCGGCCTCGGCCGCACCGGATCCTGGTGGGCGATCGACACCGCTGGAGTCACCCCCGACCTGCTCACGACCAGCAAAGGCCTGACCGGGGGCTACACCAGCCTCGCCGCAACCCTCATCAACCGCACTGTCGCGCAGGCCTTCGAGGGCGACATCGGCTCCGTGATCCACGGGCACACCATGTCGGGCAACCCCTTGGCCGCCGCGACCAGCCTCGCCGTGCTCGACTACACCATCGCCCACGACCTTCCGCGTCGTGCCGGAGAACTCGGCGTCCGCCTGCGTGCCCAACTGGACGTGCTCCGCACACGCCACCCATGCATCACGGACGTCCGCGGACGCGGACTGATGCTCGGCCTCGGTCTCACCTACGCTCCGCACCGCCCCTCCACCAGCGCCCGGCAGCTCACCATCGCCGCCCGGAACGCAGGGCTGATTCTCTGTCCCGCCGGAATCAACACCACTACAGAATCTGTCCTGATCGCACCCCCACTGACCAGCACCGAAGACGACATCGACGAACTCACCCGACGACTGGACGCCGCACTCACTGCCTGCTGACCCCACGCTCGCCCGGACCTCATCCAGGCGAACCCTGCCGGTATCATCCCGCCTCCTGGCGTATCGGAAACACGGCAGCGTGCCCCGCCGGCGCAATACACATGCGCAAAGCGAAGTGGAGAGGTGTACTTCACGCCTAGCGCCGGAGTGGGAGAGACCGCGGCTGAAACCGAGAACTGGCGCCCCACCAACAGCGCAGCAAGGGAGGTAAAGACCCCCTTCGAGGTCGATGCTGGCGACGGATGGACCGGTAGGCGATACGCACCCCCGGAACGACACGCCGCCGTGCATACCTTGCGCGATAAAGGTGCTGGTATCAAGGTGTCGGCGGTCATGTAATTCCCCACCTGACCGGATGGTGGCGTGTACGTCGTGGATCTGGGCGTGACGTTGCATACTGTCCCTCACCGCGCGCGGCGCGGGAGCACCCTTGGCGAGAAGGACGTTTGACCTGGGATGATCGTTCTTGTCGAGGGAACGATCATCCATGAGTAAAAGGAGCGCCTGCTGGTGGTGACCGCCGACGACATCGATCGCGCGAGTCTCATCCCGGTCGGCGTGATCGAACACTGCAGCCCGGGAGACTGACCCGGGCCCGCCGGGCCGTGAAGGAGGTGTCTTCACGAACCTCCCGACACGTACCCTACGGCTCCGTCAAGGTCGAAGGCAACGCCCACCGGCTTTTAAGGCCATCAAACGACAGATGTACGGCCGCACCAAGCTCGACCTCCTCCGCGTTCGCGCATGTGCGTGCCGTAGGACGGCTCGCCAAGGCGCGGCAGCTCGGCTGGTTCGAGCGCCGCCCAGAACGGGTGAGCGCTTCCTCCAGATTCGTCGTCGGCTCGAAGGTACACGACAAGTTCGCGGAATTTCGTAATACAGGACTTTTAATCAGCGCAACGGCAGTGTCATCTGCTCGGAGGCGAACTATTCGAACAATTTTGGGCGTTTCATCTCCGGTGGAATTTCGACGTTTCTCGGAAATGCAATGATCACGTTTACGCGATGGGGCTCTACGGGTCGTCCTAAACCGGCACATGCTGTCGTCTCGTTCTTATTGTGGAAGCCTGTTTGAAGGCGGGCGCGGGTCGCCGCCGCGCTGGTGGCCAAGCACGACAGCGCAGTGCACCTATGGGCAAGGCGGAGAGGGCGTCCTGCTCGCTCCGCCGGCGTGGCTGCCTGCCTGGCCGCCGCTGGGATGGTCGGCGTGACGGCGGATGCGTGGGCACTGCCACGCTGCACGGGATTAATAGATACCCCCTGAGCTCCGGGGTTCCGCTGAAACCGCCGTAAACTATCGGTAGCTCGGGCCACCGGGTTGGGTAAGCACGGTGTCCAAGTGCGTAATGAGCGGCTCCACCGACGCAGGGGGCGGCGAGCGCGGCGATGTGCCCGTCTGGTCGCACCAGCACCAGGCGTGCGCCGTCCGCTTGATAGGCTTGGTAAGCCGCGTGCTCACTGGCCGGTATTACGTGTGTGGTAACGGACGCGCTGTAGCGGGCAGCGAGCTGGGACCCGAGTTCGTCGGTGTCCATGTTGTCGGCGGAGAACACCAGCACGTGGTAGCCCGCGCCGTACGTCAGGTCCAGGATGCTGCGCGCGCCGTCACGGGTCGGCTTGATTGGCGCGTACGGCGCGCGGTCGCCAGGCTTTAATGCGCCCGCGGCGGAACCGACCGCACGGCTGCCGCGGTAGGTGATCCACAACTGCGAGAACATGTGAAAGAACAGCCTGCGCACCGGGGGAAGCCTGCTGACCACACCGACGACGCGCGTGGCCACGTGGGCGCGCATCCAGCTGGCCATGGGATTGTTGGCGGTCTCCAGCTTGAAACCCAGGTCGGTGCGTTTCAGGACACTCTCCGCGATCGGCCGGCGCTCGGATTCGTAGGTGTCCAGCAGCCACATCGGCGCTTCGCCGTTGACCACCTGCGCGAGCTTCCAGGCGAGATTGACCGCGTCGCCGATCCCCAGGTTGAGTCCCTGGCCGCCAGCTGGATTGTGGATGTGCGCGGCGTCGCCGACCAGAAACGCGTTGCCGACACGGAATCGGGACGCGAGACGGCTGTGGAAGCGGAACATCGATGCCCAGACCACCTCGCGCAGGCGTGCGTCCACTTTGAAGTAGTCGTCAAACCAGCGCTGTAGGTCGGCGCTCTCCAGGGGGGCGTATGACTCGTGTGACGGGCCGCCGGGCTGCGCGGGCGCCTGGTGCAGCGCGGGCGGCACGACGCCGAAGAGTCGGCAGCGGCCGCTCGCCAGCGGGAGGATGCCGACGAAGCCGCCGCGAGTCAGGTTGAGGCGCATGCCCTTCACCCCCAGGTCGACGTCCAGCGTGACGTCGGCGAGCATGCCGGCCTGTTCGTAGGTCTTGCCGTCGAATTCCTGGCCGAGGAACCGGCGGATTGTGCTGCTCGCGCCGTCGGCGCCGACCAGCCAGCGCGCGGTGACCGTGGCCGGGCCGTCCTCAGACTCGATCCGGACCCGCACGCCGTCGCCAGTGTCGATCAGATCCTGCACTTCCGAGTCCCAGGCGACGGCGACTTCGTGTTCCCCCAACGCTTCGACCAGCAGTCGTTCAGTCTCGAACTGTTCCAGGGCGAGTGCGTAGGGGAAGCGGGTCTGGGCCGCGACGCCCTCGCCGGCCAGAGGCATGTCGCCAGCGTGCCGGCCGCTCTCGTGGATCGCCACGTCGGTGATGGGCAGCCCCTGGGCCACCGCCGCTTCCGCGACGCCGAGACGGTCCAGGAACTCCAGCGTCCGCGCGTGCACGATGGCCGCGCGGGCTTGCTCGACCGGACCCGGCTTGCGGTCCACGATCCGGACGCGCACGCCGTGCTGCACCAGCATGAGCGCGGTGCACAGCCCAGTCGGGCCCGCACCCACCACGAGTACGTCGCAGTCGTATTCGTCGCGCATCGGACTTCCCCATTCGCATCGCCGATTCTGTGTGAGCGAGTATCGCGAGCGACCGGCACGCGCCACATCACCCGGCGTGGTGTGTGATGAGCAGATCTCCCCACGTGAGCGCGCAGGTTCTGCACTGTGGCCCTTTTGGGCAGGTGCGGGCGGCATCGATCGTGACAGTTGACCACGCACCGATCGCTACGAAGCCGGGAGTGCCATGAGCGCAACGGAACCGTATTTCGACGACCTCGCCGAGCTCTACGAGCGGTTCACCCAAGTCCGGGACGCCGCGACGAGTCCGGTGCGGTCGTGGCTCACCGAGCAGCTGCGGACCGGGGTGCGCGCGATCGACGTCGGCTGCGGCGGCGGGAACAACTGCCGCCTGCTTGCCGACCGCTATGACGAGGTCGTGGGCGTGGACATTTCGCAGAAGATGCTGGACATCGCCAAGACCAAGCCGTCCCGGGTGCCGGTACGCTACAAGTGCTGCAGCGCCATCGATCTCACGCCCGACCGCGACGGCGTGTTCGACTTGGTGATGTCGGTGAACGCGGTGTTCCACATGGGATCTGCCGACGTCGTGCTGCCGAGACTGCGCAACCTGGTGGCGCCCGGCGGCCGGCTGGTGATCATCGACGTGACGCAGTCGGACGGCGGGGCCGAGCCGCGCGAGCAGAGCGCGTACGCGTTCGAGACCGGGAAGATCATCTACGACGTCTCCGGCGATGTGGAGTCGGCCGTGGACTCGATCCGGATGATGCTGCACCCGCGCTGGCTGGAGATGAGCGCGCAGGCGGCCCCGCTCACCGAGACCGAGTTCGCGCTCCAGTACGAGAAGTCGCTGCCGGGTGTGCGGATCACCAAGGACGTCATCCCCACCATGAGCGCGGCCGTCTGGGACGCTGCGTGAGCGTCTTTGACCTGCCGCGGGTGCACTTCGCCGGGGTCGCCGTCACCAGGTTGCCGACCGGTCCGCGCGCGGGGCTGCTCGACTTGGAGACCAACCAGGCGGTGACCGACGATGGGGTGTTCGACACTGACCGCCCAGTCAGCGAGTACCACGAGCTCTTGGCGGCCAAGGGAACCAACTTCGAGGGCAACGGCCACTTCTGGATCGACGCGCAGGTGGTCGGCTGCGAGCTGTCGCCGGGCGTGGTCGGCGTCGCGGACCTGTTGGTGGGGCGGCAGCTCGATCTATGGGGCCACTACTGCGAATACACCGCCGGCACTGCGAACCGATCGCGCGTCTTTGACGTGGACCCGGCCTCGAACTGGACGACCACGGTCATGGTGGGCCAGCTCGCGCTCGGCCGGCTCGGCCGTTCGCACGAGGTCGGCTACCTGGTCACCGGCGACGTGTCGGGGATGTGCCCGCCGCGCTGGCAGAACACTGCCTACGTCCGGGACGACAGCCTCGATCCCCGGTTCCGGCGGTCGGTGGTGCACCAGTTCGTCGTGGACCGTACGGACGGCCTGAACTGGCTGGCCGGCGCGGTGGACTCGCCCACGCTGGTGCGGCTGCGCGAACTGGTCGAGTCTGGCGCGGCCGATGGACTGGTGGTGCAGTTCGCGATGACCAACATGGCCACGCCCACCGCCAACGGCGAGCCGGACTTCTGGGACCTGCGCGGCACAATCGCCGCGTGGCACGCGACGGAACTGCGCACCTACCCGTCGGGCCGGCTGCTCACCCCACGCGTCGCCGGGGATTCGGCGCTGCACAACCTGTCCATTCAGGTCGACGACGCCATCGTCACCGCGAATCTGGTGAGCGCGATCCCGGTGACCAACCGGGCCGACACTCGTGGTCCCGGCCCGACGCACCGGGTCGGGCCGTTCGCCGACCTGGGCGATCTCGACGTGCGGACCAGCTCGGGTACGGTGCTCGCGACCATTTCCCGCGAGGCCTACCTCGGCGAGGCGTACCGGCTCAGCTCGGGCGTGCTGGTGGTGCCCCGGTTCGACGGCGGCGTCGGCAATCCCGGCGAAGCCCTGGTGATCACCACGTCCGACGGCACGGTGTTGGCCCGTGAGGAGGAGACGGTCGTCGAATCCGACGAGGCGGCTCTGTTCCTTGAACACGAGAACCCGAAGACGGGGGAGGACCACGCGGTCGAGATCCCCATCCGCTCGTACGTGCGTGGTGAGCCGGCCCGTGTGGACCGTATTCTCGTCCGGCAGTACGTCAACCCCCGCGGCCGGCCGCTCGAAAGCGACCACGAGGACGTGCGGATCGCGGCGTTTCTGCTTGCCGGGCAACAGGACTACCAGCCCGAGTGCGTGGCGTCGACCGACGAGCACGGGCAGGGCGCGATCGCGATCAAAGGAATCCGGGGCGGCGCCGCCAAGATCCTGTTGCTGCCCGACGGCCAGGAGCTGCCGTGCGGGGAGAACGCCGCCCAGCGTTACGACAACGACGACGAGCAGGGTTACTGGTCGGCGGTCGGCAGCGTGGCGGTCCGGGTGCTGCCCAACCACTGGCACCTCGACGACCTGCCGGACAGCGAGATCACCTTCCACACTCTCTACCGCGAGGCGCTGGCGTACTACGAGCTGCAGTACTCGTTCATGCGCGCCGAAGTGTTCAGCCTGGCCGATGAGTTCAAGGTCGAGCCGTACGCCCGGCTGATCTGGCACGTCTCCGATCCCCAGCACAAGTCGAAGACGTTTTACATGCCGCCGACCCGCGACATGAGCGCGCCGCAGATCCGGATGATGCTGCGCTACCTGCTGGCCGACGAGGCGCGGCGGCAGACCCCGCCCACGATGGTGCAGCAGCACCGCAAGCTCGGCGTGATCTCCACCAAGGAGCAACTGCTGCACGCGCTGTACCAGGCGGCGGCGATCGAGCTAGCCACGATGATCCAGTACCTCTATGCGGCGTACTCAGTCCCCCTCCACAGCGCGGGCCGGCAGTACGTCGATCGCGGCGAATGGACCCCGGAGCAACTGCTGATCGCGTGCGGCGAGGGCACACAGTCGTGGAGCAACGGCATCCGCGGCAGCCTGATGTGTGTTGCCCGCGAGGAGATGATGCACTTCCTTGCCATCAACAACATCCTGATGGCCATGGGGCGGCCGTTCCATCTGCCGCGGCTGAACTTCGGCGACATCAATGGCAAGGTCTGCGTGCCGCTGGAGTTCTCGCTCGAAGCGCTCAACCTGGCCAGTGTGCAGCGTTTCGTCGCTCTGGAGCAGCCGCACGAGCTGATAGAGGAGGTCGAGGGCAACGACTCGACGGCACTGCGGCCGGACGGTGAGCCGTACCAGTACGGGTCGCTGAGTGAGCTGTACGCGGCCATCCGCGAAGGCGTGCAGGCGGTGCCCGGCGTGTTCCTGGTCAAGAAGGGCCGGGGCGGGGGCGCGCACCATCTGTTCATGCGCGAGTCGGTCAACGCCGTGCACCCGGACTATCAGTTGGAGGTCGACGACGTCTCCAGCGCGGTGTTCGCCATCGACTTCGTCACCGAGCACGGCGAGGGCGGCCACATCCCGTCCACGCTGCCGGCCGAGGAGTCGCACTTCGACACTTTCCTGCGCATCTCC
This sequence comes from Amycolatopsis sp. NPDC058986, assembly GCF_042741125.1. Taxonomy (NCBI): domain Bacteria; kingdom Bacillati; phylum Actinomycetota; class Actinomycetes; order Pseudonocardiales; family Pseudonocardiaceae; genus Amycolatopsis; species Amycolatopsis sp. NPDC058986. The sequence continues at coordinate 56,478 of NZ_JBHYJW010000001.1, forward strand.
GAGCTGCTGATCCACGAGCGGGCCCAGGGCCCCAACGACCGCCGGATCCCGTGGAAGCCGGCCTATCCGGTGATGCGCAACCCCACGCTGCGGCCCGGCAACCCAGCGATGGACCTGGTCACGTACGAGCCGGCCCGGCTGGCGATGACGGTGTTCAACCGCTCGTACTTCATGTCGATGCAGCTGATGGTGCAGCACTTCGGATACAGCCTGGACAAGAGCCTGCGCCGTTCGCGGCTGATGAACTGGGCGCTGGACATCATGACCGGCGTGCTGAGGCCGCTGGGCGAGCTGATCGTCACGCTGCCGTCGGGCCGTCCCGGCCGCACCGCTGGTCCGTCCTTCGAGCTCGACGAGGAGCCCGTCTACATCCCCCGTCCGGACGTCGCCGTGGAGTGGATGGCGCGCGAGTTCGATGAGATCGCCGCGCTGGCCCGCAAGTGCACCCGCCTCACCCCGACCGTCGCAGACCTGCTCGCGTTCATCGGCGAGCAGCTGCGCGCGATGGACCTGAAGGACCTGTGATGACCAGAGTCGAACACACCCCGGCTGCGTCCACCACGGTGTGCGTCGTCGGCGGCGGCCCGGCCGGTGCGATGCTCGGGCTGCTGCTGGCCCGGTCCGGTGTGGACGTCGTGGTGCTGGAGAAGCACGCCGACTTCCACCGCGACTTCCGTGGCGACACAGTGCATCCGGCGACGCTGCAGATCCTGGACGAGCTCGGCCTAGTGGACAAGTTCCACGAGCTGCCGCACCAGAAGGTCACGACGATCGGCGTGGTGCAAGACGGCAAACGCATCAACATCGCCGACTTCCGCCGGCTGCGGGTGCGCTACCCGTACATGGCCTTTGTGCCGCAGTGGGACTTCCTCGATCTGGTCACCGCCGAGGCCGCCCGGTATCCCGCCTTCCGGCTGATGATGCGCACCGAAGCGCTGGACGTGGTGCGGGAGAACGCCCGCGTGGTCGGCGTCCGGGCGCGCGGGCCGCAGGGCGAGTTCGACATCCGGTCCACGCTGGTGTTCGCTGCGGACGGTCGGCACTCGGCGATCCGCCGCGCCGTCGGCGTGACGCCCCGGCTGATCGGCTGCTCGCTCGACGTGATCTTCTTCCGGATCTCGCGCCGGGACACCGATCCGGACGAGGGCATCTGTGTGCGCATCGGCAACGGCAAGATCTTCGGCGCCACCGACCGCCGGACCTATTGGCAGATGTCGTACGAGACCACCAAGGGCGGCCTGGACAAGGTGCGCCGCGCCGGGATCGACGCGTTCCGGGCCGATCTCGCCGCGCTGGTGCCGTTCCTCGCCGACCGCGTTTACGAGGTGTCGTCGTTCGACGACCTCAGCCTGCTGGAGGCCCGCATCGACCGGCTGGAACGCTGGGACCGGCCCGGTCTGCTGTTCATCGGCGACGCGGCGCACGCGATGTCACCGGTCGCGGGTTTCGGCGTGAACCTCGCGGTGCAGGACGCGGTCGCCGCGGCCAACGCGCTCGTCGCGCCGTTGCTGCACACGCAGCGGACCGGCGCCGCGTTCGACGACTCACGGCTCGCTGCGATCCAGCGGCGGCGGCTGGCCACCGCGCTGTCCCAGGGACTGCAGCGGGCGACCCAGCGCTTCGGCATCGACGACGCCCTCGACGGTTCGGGCCAGCCTCCGGCACCCAAGTTGTTCGAGAAGCTCGCCCCGGCGCGATGGTTGATGAGCCGAATCATCGGGCTCGGTTTCCGTCCCGAGCACGTGCGCACCCCGGAAGCAGCGCAGATCGAAGGGATCCCAGGATGACCCCGCAGGGACCGCCGCCCGAGGCGCGGATGATGTCGATGATCATGGCTTACTGGGTGACCCAGATCGTGCATGCCGTCGCCGCGCTGCGGATCGCCGACCACCTAGCGGACGGCTCCCGGACGGCGGCGGAGCTCGCGGAGCTGACCGGCTGCGACCAGGACGCGACAGCGCGCCTGCTGCGTGCGTGCGTCACGCTGGAACTGGCCGCCGGACGGCCCGACGGCACATTCGCGAGCACCCCGCTGATGGCGCTGCTGCGCGAAGGCGTGCCGCATTCCTTCCGGGACATCGCGATCGTGCACGGCTCGCCGGGGCACTGGCTGTCCTGGGGCCAGTTCCCGGACGCGGTGCGGGCGGGCGAGCCGCAGACCAAGGCCGCGCTGGGCATGGGCATCTGGGACCACTACGCCGGCAACCCGACCGAGGGCAGCCGGTTCATCAACTCCATGACCGAACTCACCGCCGGGCTGTCGGAGGAGATCGCCAAGCTGCTGGACACCACCGGCGTCGGCGTCACGGTGGACGTGGGCGGTGCCAACGGCGCGCTGCTGCACGCGCTGCTTCGGTCCAACGCCGAGATGCGGGGCGTGGTACTCGACCTGCCCGTCGTCGAGGCCACGGCGACCGCCGAGGCAGAGAAGGCCGGGCTGGACGACCGGGTCACGGTGGTCGGCGGCTCGTTCTTCGACCCGATCCCGGCCGCAGACCTGTTCCTGCTCAAGGCCGTGTTGCACAACTGGGACGACGACGCCTGCGTGCGCATCCTGTCCAACTGCCGGGCCGCGCTCAACCCCGGCGGCCGCGTCGTGGTGGTGGAGATGCCGCTGGGCCCGATCGGCGAACCCGGCTTCGCCCCGCTGCTGGACCTGAACATGCTCGCGGTCGTGTCCGGCAGGGAACGGGACCTTGACCACTACGACGCCTTGTTCACCGCGGCCGGCTTGCGACGGACCGGCGTGACACCGACCCGTTCGCCGCAATGCCTGATCGAAGCCGTCACGGCATGACCGGCTCCCTAGCACCAGTCAATGGAGGATCTTGATGTTGAGAAATGTTGTGGTCGTCGGCGGCGGCACCTCGGGATGGATGACCGCGTCGTACCTGACGGCGGCGTTCGGCGGCCGGATCTCGGTGACCCTGGTGGAATCGGACCGCGTCGGCACGATCGGCGTCGGCGAGGCCACGTTCAGCACGGTGCGCCACTTCTTCACCTATCTCGGACTGAAGGAGAAGGACTGGATGCCCGCGTGCAATGCCACCTACAAGCTCGCGATCCGGTTCGAGAACTGGCGTGAGCCGGGCCGCCACTTCTACCACCTCTTCGAGCGGCAGCGGGTCGTCGACGGGTTCACCCTGCCCGACTGGTGGCTGAGCGCGCCGTCCTCGGACCGTTTCGACAAGGACTGCTTCCTCGTCGGCACGCTGTGCGACAACCTCAAGTCCCCGCGCCGCATGGACGGGGTCCTGTTCGAGGGTGACCTCCCCGGGGAGCGGTCCACCTGCCGGACCACGTTGTCAGAGCAGACGACGCAGTTCCCCTACGCCTATCATTTCGACGCGACGCTGCTAGCGAACTACCTGCGCGACTACGCGGTGGCGCGCGGCGCGCGGCACATCGTTGACGACGTGGTGGACGTGGCGCAGGACGAGCGCGGCTGGATAAGCCACGTCACCACCAAGCAGAGCGGCGACCTCACCGGTGACCTGTTCATCGACTGCACCGGCTTCGGCAGTATCTTGCTGGGCAAGACGCTGGAGGAGCCGTTCGTGTCCTATCAGGACACGCTGCCCAACGACAGCGCCGTTGCCCTGCGGGTGCCGCTCGACATGGAGCACAAGGGGCTGCGGCCGTGCACCACCGCTACCGCGCAGGAGGCGGGCTGGATCTGGACGATCCCGCTGTTCGATCGCGTCGGTACCGGCTATGTCTACGCCAGCGACTACAGCACGCCCGAGCGGGCCGAGCAGCGGTTGCGGGAGTTCGTCGGCCCGGCCGCCGACGACCTGCCGGCCAACCACATCAAGATGCGGATCGGCCGCAGCCGTCGGCACTGGGTGCACAACTGCGTGGCGGTCGGGCTGTCCAGTGGCTTCGTCGAGCCGCTGGAGTCCACCGGCATCTTCTTCATCCAGAACGCCATCGAGCAGCTGGTGAAGCACTTCCCGGACACCGACTGGAACGACGGACTGCGTGATTCGTACAACCAGTTGATCAACCGGTGCATGGACGGCGTGCGGGAGTTCCTCGTCTTGCACTACTACGCGGCCAAGCGCCAGGACAACCAGTACTGGCAGGACGCCAAGAAGCGGCCACTGCCGGACGGTCTGGCCGAGCGCATCGAGCGCTGGCGCACCCGCCTCCCCGACGCCGAGACGGTCTACCCGCACTACCACGGCTTCGAGTCGTACTCGTACGTCTGCATGCTGCTGGGGCTCGGCGGGATCGACCTCAAGTCCTCGCCCGCGCTTGCGTTGCTGGACTCGTCGTCGGCGCGGCACGAGTTCAAGCTCGTCGCCGAGCAGGCCGCTGAGCTCGAGCGCACGCTGCCCACCCAGTACGAGTACTTCGCCCAGTTCCACTGACAAGCCGGCCGAACAGGAAGGGTGAATATGGTTCTGCAGAACGGCGTGCACCTGCTCATCCTGCTGGGTGCGCTGTGCGTGGCCGCAGCGGTCGGACGGATGCTGGCCCGGTTGGCACGGTTGCCATCGGTGATCGGCGAAATCATCGTGAGCCTGCTGCTTGGCCCGGCGTTGCTGGCCACCGCGGGCCCGGCGGTGTTTGCCGCGGCGCTGCCCCAGGACCTCCTCGCGGTGCTCAAAGAGATCGGCGAGGCGGGCATGGTGCTCTTCCTGGTCGGCATCGTCCATCGGTTCGACCACGGGCCGGGCGGACTGCGCGGCAAGGGGGTGCGGCGGATCTCCATCGCGTCGTTCGTGATCCCGCTGGTGGCCGGGTTGGCGTTCGCAAGCTGGGTGCTGTGGCTGGCACCGCCGCAGCTGCGGGGCCAGGCGGCCACGCCCGCGCTGGTGCTGTTGCTCGCGGTCACGATGAGCGTGACGGCGGTCCCGGTGCTGGCGCGCATCGTCGAGGAGCGCAGGGTGGCCCTCGGCCGCTCCGCCGAGCTGTCGATGATGGCGTCCGTGCTGATCGACACGCTGTCCTGGTTGCTGCTCGCGGTCGCATTGGGCCTGCAGAGCGGCGGCCTCGGCGGTGTCCTCCAAGCATTTGTGGTTCTCGCGATCGGCGGCGTGGTCGCCTTCGCGGCGCACCGGGGCTTGGCCACCCCTGGGGTGACCCGGCTCAGCGCGAGCAATCCCCGCCTGGTCGCGGTGGTGCTCGGTGCCCTCGCGGTGACGGCGGGGGCAGAGGTGCGCCTGGCGGGGCTGACCGCGGTCTTCGGCGCGTGCCTGGTCGGCATGATGATCCCCAAGACCGAGGGCTGGCCGGCGGTCGTCACGTTGATCGGCCGCGTCGGCCGGGCGTTCGTCCCGGTGTATTTCGTGGTCGCTGGCACGGTGGTATTCACCGGCGGTGTGGCTGCGCTGCCGTGGCTCGCGGTCGTGCTGGCCATCGCGTTGGGCATTCTCGGCAAGGTGCTAGGCGGATACCTCGGCGCCCGGTGGGGTGGCGAGGACCGGTTGACCTCGGTGCGGATCGGCGTGCTGCTCAACACCAGGGGGCTGACCGAGATCGTAGTGCTGCAGGTCGGTTACGCCGCCGGCCTGCTTACGCCGGGGCTGTTGGTGGCGCTGCTGGCGATGGCGCTGGTCACCACGGCGCTGACCGGGCCGCTGCTCGATCTCGTCGATCGCTGCACGGCACGGCGGAAAGCACTCCCGGAACGGGAAGGTGCGACTCCATGACCATTTCCTGCGGCGTCACCCCGACCGGATTCCGTTCGCTGATGGCGAGTTTCCCGACCGGCGTCGCGGTGATCACCACGTTCGACCCGGACGGCACGCCGTGGGGCATGACGTGCTCGTCGGTGTGCAGCGTGTCGGAGACGCCGCCGACGCTGCTGGTCTGCGTTCGGGACGGCAGCCCGACGCTGGCCGCGATGTTGCGGCGGGGCAAGTTCACCGTGAACTTGTTGCACCACGGCGCACGTCCGGTCGCCGAGCTGTTCGCCTCTGGCGACCCGGACCGCTTCGACCGCGTCGACTGGGAGGACCCGCCCGCGCTGGGCGGTCCACACCTGGTGCGGGACGCGCACGCGATGGCCGACTGCCGGATCAGTCGCTGGCAGCAGATTGGCACCCATGTCGTGGTTTTCAGCGAGGTCGGGCACGTCACGCACCGGCCGGGGGAGCACCCGCTGCTCTACGGGATGCGGCAGTATGCGGCCTGGCCCGTTGGTTGAACGCACAAACAGCGGGGCGCCCCCGCCGTTTGTGGTGTCCGGTTAGCTGCGGTCGATGATCCAGTCGGTCGCCGCCCTGATCACTGGCGCCTGCCAGTACCCGCCCTGCGGACCGCTGATCTCCACCAGCCGGTGTGGGCAGGTGAGCACGTCGGCCGCGGCGCGGGACGACTCCAGCGGCACATCCGTCGGGCCGGCGCCGTGTACGATCAGCGTCGGCGCGGCGATCACGTCGAGCACACCGCGTGGCTGCAGCCAGAACACCTCGTTGAGCATTGCTCGGCCCACCGCGAACGTCGGCGACAGCCGCATCCGCCCGTCTGCCAACAAGGCCCGCCCTGCCAGCTCGTCGAGGAAATCGCCGGTCCACGCGGGCTGCGCGTCGACGAAGTGCTCCTTGTAGTCGATCAGGGGATTGAACAGCACCAGCCGATCCACCTCAGGGCCCTTGCGCGCGGCGTAGCCGGCCGCGACCCCGCCGGTCAGCCCAGTGGCGATCAAGGTCCCCAGCATGCCGGGGAAGTTCTCGCGCAGGTGCGTCAATCCGGAGCTGATCGTGTTCAGCAGCGACGAGAGGCTGAGTTCTTCGTGGTTGCCTTCGCTTTCCCCGTGTCCCGGGAGGTCGAAGCGCAGGCTCGCCGCGCCGCGCTCGGCTAGCTCGGCGGCCAACCGCGGGTAGAAGCCGTTCTGCTCGCGGGTCGCCCCTTCGCCGTGCAGCATCAGCACCGCATGGCAGGGAGCCGACTCGGGTGCCACCAGGGTCGCGGCCAGTCGCAGGCCGTCGTGGGTGCGCACCGTGGTGTGACGCGGTGTTCCGACTGTGCGCATTGACATCGCGGCCCCTTGCTCTCTTGGTCAGATCGAGGCCACCAGAGTCGCCTGTGGACGGTCCGGCGAACACATGCGAGCGACGGATTCTATTGCCTCGCGCGGTGTCAGCTGTCGGTTCGGCCCCAATCGCGTGGGGTGCGGGCACCACAAACACTCTATCGCCAGCGGTGGCTGGGGATGTGTGACCGGTCGGCGGTTGTCCAGGATTGATTCACGCCGAACCGGCCCACCGTTCGACCCCGTTCTACTGAAGGGAATCCGGTGCACACCAGCCTTCTCCCCGCCGACGTGCAACGCTGGCGCTCGCTGCGAAATCCGAAACGGGTCACCATCATTGGCGCGGGGGTCGCCGGCCTAGTCGCCGCCCATGAGCTGGAACGGCTCGGGCACAGCGTGCGGGTGCTGGAATCACGGTTGTGGGTCGGAGGCAGGGTGCGGACCCACGGCTTCGCCGGACGCGCCCGCGGCCCGCTGGTCGAACTCGGCGCGATGCGGATTCCCGCGTCTCACCACCGAACCATGCAGTGGATCGACCTGTTGGGGTTGAGTGACCGGGTGCGGCAGTTCCGCACGTTGTTCTCCGACGACGCCAACTTCCTGGAGACGCCAGCCGGGTACCGGCGGGTGCGGGACGCGTCGCCGGTGCTTGTCGAGGAGTTCCGCCGGGGTCTGCCAGCCGGCCGGCCCTATCGCGACGAGTCCATTCTGTGTGCGGCCTGGCTGACGGCGAGCGTCAACGCGGTCGCGCCGGGCACCTTCCGGCAGAGCCTGCATGCTGACCTCAACCTGGAACTGCTGGAGTTGCTCGACGGCATCGACGTGCGGCCCTTCGTGGTCGACGGCGCGTCCGAACGCATCGACCTCAACCGCTTTTTTGCCAACAACGCGGGTTTCGCCGCGCGCAGTCGGCTGCAGCACTTCTTCCACGACATCACCACCGAGACCTCGTCGGCCCTGTTCCGGCTCGAAGGCGGGATGGACCAGATCGCCCGCCGGCTGGCCGAACGCCTGCGCGCGCCTGTGTACCACGGGCGCAAGGTGGTCGGCTTGCACGTGCGCGGCGACGGCGTGGTGGTCGAGACGCGGCGCGGGCTCGCCACCACGGCCAGCCACTGCGACTACGTGCTGTGCACCGTGCCGTTCTCGGTGCTGCGGAAGATCCGGCTCACCGGGTTCGACGACGACAAGCTGGCGGCCGTGCACGACATGCAGTACTGGCCGGCAACGAAGATCGCGGCGCACTGCCGAGAGGCGTTCTGGGAGCGCGACGGCATCAGCGGGGGCGGCTCGTTCACTGGTGGGCTGGTGCGCCAGACCTACTACCCGCCGGTGGAGAGCGATCCGCGGCTCGGCGCGGCGCTGCTGGCCAGTTACACCATCGGGCCGGACGTGGACGCGCTGGCCAAGGTACCGAAGGAGAAGCGGACCAGGGTGGTGCTGGACGAGCTGAGCGCCATCCACCCGGAGCTGACCGAGCCTGGCATGGTGCTGGACGTCGTGACCCAGGCGTGGGGTGAGGACTCCGCCAGCATGGGCGCGGCATCGGTGCGTTGGAGCAAGGACATCGTGACCGCGGAGGAGGAACGGGAACTCGCGGCCCGGCCGCAGGGCACGCTCTTCTTCGCTGGCGAGCACTGCTCGTCGCATCCCGCGTGGGTCGAGGGCGCGATCGAGTCCGGGCTCGCCGCCGCCCAGGAGATCCACGCGTCCGCGCCGGTCACTTATCCAGTCGAGTCCCGCGGCTACCGCCGGATTCCCGGCGGCGCAGCCTGACGCCGTTCTACGAAGGGAAGACAGATGAGCTCCCCGCTCACCACAGACGTGCTCGTCGTCGGTGGCGGCCCGACTGGCATGGCGATGGCTTTGGAGCTGCGCTCCCGCGGCGTCGGCTTCGTGCTCGTCGAGGCTGGCGACGGCACGGTCAGCCACCCCAAGGTCAGCAGCATCGGCCCGCGCTCGATGGAGTTCTTCCGGCGCTGGGGCGTCGCCGATCGCATCCGGCACTCCGGCTGGCCGGGGGATTACCCGCTGGACTGCGTCTGGACCACCCGCATTGGCGGCCACGAACTGTTCCGCCTCGATCGGCACACCATGGACACCCGGCCGGAGTTCCGGCACACCCCGGAGCCGGACGCGATCTGCCCGCAGCACTGGCTTGGCCCGCTGCTGCGGTCCGAACTCGGCGTGCACCCCGACGGGCCGGTGCGGATGCGCACGCAGCTGGACGAGTTCAGCCAGGACACCGATGGGATCACCTCGACGCTCACCGACCTGGGGAGCGACACGGTGACGCAGCTGCACGCCCGGTACCTGATCGCCTGCGACGGTACAGGGTCGGAGATCCGCAAGCGTTGTGGGATCGGCGCGCCGGCCCGGCACGCGACCCAGGTATTCCGCAACATCCTGTTCCACGCGCCGGAACTGCGGGGACGCCTCGGCGAGCGTAACGCGAACTTCTACTACCTGATGATCTCCTCCGCGCTGCGGTTCCCAGTGCGCGCGCTGGACGGGATGGGCCTGTACCGGCTCACCGTCGGCCTGCAGGGCGACCCCGAGTCGCTGCAGGACGCGGAGACCCTGGTGCGTAAGGCCATCGCGTTCGACACGCCGGTGGAGGTGTTGTCCGACAACGAATGGCACCTGGTGCACCGTGTCGCCGACAACTTCCGGGACGGCCGAGTGTTCCTGGTCGGTGACTCCGCTCACACGCTATCCCCGTCCGGCGGCTTCGGCATGAACACCGGGATCTGCGGCGCGGCTGACCTCGGCTGGAAGCTGGCGGCGGAGCTGGCCGGCTGGGCCGGACCCGGCCTGCTCGACAGCTACACCAGTGAGCGCACGCCGGTTGCGCTGGAAGGGCTGGAGGAGGCCAACCGCAACCTGGAACGCGCGATGCGGCGCCAGGTCCCGGACGAGCTCAACGACGACACCCCACAGGGTGAGTTCCTCCGCCGCAAGATCGGCGAGGGACTGCGGCGTGGCGGCGTGGCCCGCGAGTTCGACGCGCCCGAGATCCACCTCGGATTCACCTACGCGGGCTCGCCGCTGATCGTGCCCGACCCCACCGCGGAGAATACCGAGGACCGGCGGCCCAACACCCGGCCGGGCTCCCGCGCCCCGCACGCGTGGGTCAGGCCGGGGATGTCCACACTGGACCTATTCGGCGATGGCTTCGTGCTGCTGTGCTTCGCGGAGTCCGAACGGGTGGACGCGTTCGCGGCGGCCTTCGGCTCGCGCGGAATTCCGTTCAGCATCGTTGCGCTCGGCAACGCGGAGGTCGCGGCGGTCTACGAGCGGCCGTTCGTGCTGGTCCGTCCGGACGGGCACGTTGCCTGGCGTGGTCATGAGCTGCCGGCGCCCGCGGCGGTCGGAGAGATCGCCGACCAAGTGCGCGGGGGTGCGCGATGACCGCGACGAGACTGCCGCCGTTCAGCTTGCAGGGCTGGGCCGATGCCGATGTCCGTGATCCGTACCCGGTGTACGAGCGCTACCTCGCGGAGTCGCCGGTGCACCTCGCCGACGGCGCCTACTACGTCTTCGGCCACGACGCCGTGTCGGCTGTGTTGTCCAGCCAGGTCTTCGGCCGACGGTCGGCGGTGAACGGCCCGGTTCCGACCGGGCACTTGATGCTGCGTACGATGGTAGAGAACTGGTTGGTCTTCCTGGACCCACCCCGGCATACCGAACTGCGGTCCGTGGTCAACCGGGAGTTCTCGCCTACCGTGGTGACGAATCTGCGCGACCGGATCACCGAGATCGCCGAGGAACTGCTGCACGGACTGCCTCGGGCATTCGACCTCGTGGAGACGTTCTCCGCGCCTTTCCCGGTCCTGGTGATCTCCGAACTGCTCGGCGTCCCGCGCGAACGGTCGGACTGGCTGCGCCGTCAGGCCATCGGCCTTCAGGAGGCCAGCAGCAGCCGTGCCGCCCGCAATCCCCACGCCCAGGAGATTGCCGGGCAGGCCGCACGCGAACTGCGGGACTACTTCCTCGCCCTGGCAGGCGAACGGCGCACGTCGCCGGGTGACGACCTGCTGTCGCTGATGGTCGCAGCGCGTTTGCGGGGCGAGCCGCTGTCGTCCGATGAGATCGCGGCCACCTGCGTGCACCTGGTGACAGCCGGCCACGAGACGACGACAAACGTGCTCAGCAAAGCGGTGCTTACCTTGTCGTCGAGGCGGCCGGAACTGGCCGTGCTGCGGTCTTCCGGGGTGAGCCCGCTGGTTGTCGAGGAGCTGGTGCGGTTCGACTCGCCAGTGCAGGCGGTGAGCCGGTGGGCCTACGCGGACGCCAGCGTGGCCGGCATGGAGATCCCCCGCGGCAGCAAGGTGGTGGCCATGCTCGGCGCGGCAAACCGCGACCCCGCGCGGTTTGCCGCGCCCACCGAGCTCCAGCTGGACCGGTCGGGCGGCCGAGGCCTGAGCTTCGGGTTGGGGATCCACTACTGCCTCGGCGCGACGCTGGCCCGGGCGGAGATCGAGATCGGACTCAGGTTGCTGCTTGCGGCCCTCGGCGAGTTCATCGTGGAGGGCGTGGAGTACCCGTACGACATGGTTTTCCATGGCCCGTCCAGCGTCGTCTTACGCCGGTACTGACTAGCTGCACGGTCACGGCGCGATACGCGCCAGGTCCACCCTGGACCGGATGGAGAGCTTGCCGTAGATCTGGCGCAGGTGAAAGCCCACGGTGTGGGGCGAGATGAACAGCTCGCTCGCAACCTGGCGGTTGGTCAGGCCCCGGGCGACCAGTCGGGCGACCTTCTCCTCGGTGCCTGTGAGGCTGCCCCAGCCGGCCTCGGACCGGACCTGATGGTTCCAGTGCCGCCGGCGCACACCGAGCTGCCGGAGCTTGCGTCGCACCCGCGCCGAATCCCATTCGGCGCCCAGCTTTTCGTAGATCGCCATCGCGCGATTGAGGTCTGCGACCGCCTGCTCGCGGTCGGTCTCACGGTGCAGCGAGCCGATGTCCTCGATGACCGATGCGGCCGCCCACGGGTCGCCGTACAGGTCTTCGAGCCCGGCGAGCGCCCGCACATCACCGTCCAGCAGCGCCCGGCCGTGCCGTGCGGCCGCGACCACCGCGCTGTGACCATGGTTGCCCGCGGCGATCTCCTCGGCAGTCGCCACGATGAGCTCGGCGACGGCTTGCTCATCTGCCGGGAGCGCGGTGCGTACCGTCCACGCAGTGACCGACGGGTCCTCGAGCACGAACTGCCTACGCAGGGACGCCTCGGCCAGAACCTCTCGGATCTCGTCGATCGCCGCGTGCGGTCCGCTCTTGGTCGAGGCCACCATCGCGGCGAGCAGTCTGTGCACCGAGGACCATGGGCGGGAGCGTTCGGCGGGTAAGGACTTGGCCAGCTGACGCTGTCCGTCAGCGGCTGCGGCGAGATCACCACGCCGCAGCGCGGCGATCACGAGCACCGCGCGCAGTTGAGGCTCGTAGAGCGGCATCTCCGCCTGCTCCGCGGCGGCCAGGCCGGCCGCCGCGTCCGCCTCGGCCCCGGCGATGTCGCCCTTGGCCAGTAGGATCGTCGCGCGCAGTGCGAGTGGGACCGGGATCAGCACGTCGGCGCATTCGGCGTCGATGGTGCGGCGGGCCGCGCCGGCCGCCGCGAGTGCGTCATCGAGCCTGCGGATCCGGGTCAGCAGCCACGCCTTCGTCCACAGTGGATCGCCCTGCCATGTCTCGGTGAGCTGCCCGCGCAGCTGCACCGCCTCATCCACGGACGCGAGCGCGTCGTCGATCCTGCCGTCGCACCAGTTCGCCATCGCCCGCACGTTCAACGCCGCGGCCCGGACGTCGTCGCTGTGCGCGCCGACGGTCGACAGCACCTGGTCGGCGAGTTCGATCACCGCGGTTCGGTTGTTGTGCGACAACGCGTTCAACAACAACAGTTCAGGCGGCAGGTCGGCGCCGTCGGCGGAGATCGTGGCGAAGGACTCGTGCGACATGTCCCATGTGGAGGTGTCGCCGCGCAACATCAGCGCGGTGGCCAGCCAGGTGCGCAGTGGGCGGGTTGCCGCCATGTCGCCGTGTTCGTCGTCGGTGGGCAGCTGTCTTCGTGCGAGTTCAATGGCCCGGGTCAGCTCGCCGAGGCGGACCAGCGCCGCGGTTGCCGTGATCGCCAGCGCGATCTGGTCCGGCCCGTTCGGCTCCGTGATCTCCATACCACGGGCAGCCAGTGCCGCCGCCGCCCGTGGTGAGGCGGGCAGCAGCCGCCGGGCTGCCTCACGTATCGTGGCGATGGCGTGCGCGTCGTTGGTTTTGGCGCAGTGCACCAGGTGGACCGCGACGGCCTCGGTTCGATCCTCGGCACGTTCGAGCAGCATCGCGGCGGCTTGCCGGTGCAACATCGACCGCAGCGGTTCGGGCACGGTGTCGAGCACCGCTTGCCACACCGGTTCGCGGTGGAAGATGAACTCCCCGTTGCCACGGCCGATGCTCAGCAGTCCCGCGTCCAAGGCCTCACGGAGCGGTCCGAGCAGTTGGGCGGGGCGCTCGCTCAGCATCTCGGCGAGGTCGCGTGGTGCGAAGCCGCTGCCGAGCACCGCGGCGACCTGCAGCACGTCCTGTGCTCGTGGCGAGAGCTCACGCAGCCGCCCACGCACCACCTTCAGCAATGGCTGCGGTAGTTGCGCGCCGGGCTCGACAACGGCGGAGGGGATGCCCGAGGTCAGCGGCCCCGAGACGAGCCGCGCGACGCGGTCGGTGAAGGTGACGCAGCTCTGCTCTCGCAGGCTGAGCACCAGGTCGACGATTGCCTGCGGGGTGCCGCCGACGCTCTCGCAGATCGCGATCAGATCGTCATCCGGAACCGCGCCGAGCAGGTCGCTGACGATGTCGATGACAGCGTTGCGCGACAATGGATCGAGCGGCCCGAGCCATTCGCTTCGGCAGGTTCGCGCCAGGTTGCGCAGTGCCAGGCCATTGGCTGACTTGGCATGCTCGGTGCACAGCGTGAACAGCCAGAGCACCGGTGCGTTGTCCAGCCTCGATATCAACGTGCTGATGGCGCGCAGCACTGCCGGGTCGGTCCACTGCACGTCGTCCAGCGCTACAAGCGTCGGGCCGCGCCGGAGATGCCCCTCAAGCCAGTTGATGTGGTCGTTGTCGTGGCGGCTGTGGCGAGGACTGACCATGGTGAACGACTTCGGCGCGCCGTCGAGCATTGCGAAGCTGTTCTGCTCTGCCAACGACATCGCTTCGAGCAGTAGTCTGGTCTTACCGGTGCCGGCGCCAGATTCGAGCACCACCAGGTGCCCCTGGTGGTGCTCGGTCGTCGCGCGCATCAGTTGCTCGATGCGGCGCACTTGCTCTTCACGGCCGCGCAACGGCAACGTTGCCGACGACGCCTGCAGCTGCGCTGGCTTCGTGATCTTCTCAAGAGTCCGAGGCACCATACTCTCTCCTGTCGCGTCGGTTTATCTTTGGGACATACGGTTATTCGAGCTATTCAGCTTGTCGTTCAAGCGCGCTCGTGGCGCAACTTGTCGTCCTCGAACGCAAGATCTGTCACAGTCGCGAGTGGGGCGGCCGCCACCCGCAGTTCTCCGATCAGCCCCGGCTACAGCTGATCGAGCGTGCGATCCGGCAGGAGGTCGTACGGGGCCATCGGGTCCGGGGCGCCAGCGACGAGCACAGGTCAGTCGTGCCGTCCTCCCAGGTGATCGCGAGGACGGGCTTGGCGGGGTGCAGGCGCATTTGGCGGGGATGAGCCGCGGCGATGATCTCGTCCTCGGTCACGGTTTACTTTCTGGTGTCCCCCGGTGCGGAAGCGGGGTTGCTGGCCGATGCGCCGTGCGACGGTGGCGACCTCCCCGACGGTGTGAGCAATGCGGGTGCCGGAGATCGACATGCCGGTCGCCCTGGTGAGGTCCTTGAGTGTTACGGCTGCGGCTTGATGAACTCCCGGCCGTAGGCGACCACCAATCGCAACCGCTCCTCGGCGTCGAGCATCTCGCGGCGCGCTTGTCGGGTCTGGTCCGGTAGCGAGTCGAAGCGGGAGTCGCCCGTGCTCGTCGGCCAGCGAGGCTGCTCCTCGAACGTCTGCCGCTGGCTGTAGATCTCGTTGTGCCAGGGCCAGCGTCGCGCTGGCGGCGGTGCCCGATCTGCATGTGTTGCTGATCGAGGGCTTGGCGCTGCGGCAGCCACCGCCGAGCGCCGCGACGATCCACCGCACAGTCCCAGGGCTCGCGCCGGAGCGGGGTCGGCCGATGCCACCTTGCGGCACGATGTACGCGATCGACCAGAGTCTGCGCGCCTTCGGCCAGGAGGGCGTCAAACGCTACGGGAAGGTGTTCGACCTGATCCACCGTCGCGAAGCCGTACGCCTCAACGACATCTGGCATGCCGACCGCACCCAGCTTGACCGGTAGGTCCGGCTGCCCTCGGGGAAACCGAACCGGTCGTGGCTGACCGCGATCGAGGACGACCACTCTCGCGCCATGGCCGGCTACGCCGTCAACCTCGATGCGCCGCTGGCGCTGAACACCGCGCTCGCGCTGCCGCAGGCGAGATCTTCCGGTGCGGGTGGCGCGGCGACCGGCCAGCCCGTGGTGTCGAGTTTCCGATCGACCCGCAGCACCGCGCCGCGATACCCGATGCGCTCGGCCCGTTCCGCCCCGGCGGCGTCGGTGACCAGGATCGCGGCCTCGGAATCGGCGAGCACGTGCGAAAGCTGGTCGTCCGGAAAGGCGGGATCGACGCAGAAATACGCCGATCCGGCCTTGAGCACGGCCAGCTGGGTCAGGTACAGGTGTTCGGACGTCCGGGGCAGCAGGACCGCGACGACGCAGCTGTGCGGGACGGCGCGGCGCAGGATCCGCGCGGCGGCTCCGGCCTTGTGCCGGGCTTCGGCGTAGGTGAGCAGGCAGCGGTCCGCGCGGTCCGCCGAGGGCGGGATGTCCACGGCGACCGCGTCGGGCCAGCGGCTCGCGGCGCGTTCGAAGTATTCGTACAGCGAAGCCGGCCGGCCCGCCTCGTCCTCGACCGCACCACGCAGCGGCTCAATGTCCAACGACATGACGGTCATCCAGCTCACTGTCGAGTATGGACAGCAGATGGCCGGCCAGCCACGGCCGCAGCCGCTCGCGCTCGGCGGCGGGCAGGAACCGGAAGCCGCGGATCTGCTCCTGGCAGCTCGCCGCGCCGCACCGGCAGGCGAACGGCTCCACCATCTCGTATTCGGTGGTGTTGTAGTTGAAGGTGATCTCCTGCCACGGCCCGATCGCGCGGACGCTGAACACCTTCCGGCCGCGGATCTCCACCGTGGGCTCGCAGCTGTGGTTCATGAACCGCCACGAGAACAGGTCCTGCACCTCGTCGTTCCCGCAGTCCGGTGGTACGTCGATGTGCTCGCCCGCGCCGACCTGCACGGTGTAGCGGGTGGGCGTGCCGGTCACCTCACCGCCGATGGTGAAGAGACAGGTGCCCGCCGCTACCGGCTGGGTCACCACGAGCCGGTATTCCCCGGCTTCGCGCAGCACCCCGACGAGCCGGGAAATACCGGCACACCACCGTTCACCCATTGCACAACCTCCCACCGGAAAGCGAACGCGGGCACGCCGGTCCGCGGCCACCCGCCATCGGGCGAGGGCCTGCGATCGTGCCGCATCCGTGAACACGACCCGGGCTCGTGCGGGGTTCAACCGGCGGGCGCGGAAACCGGGGAGAACGTCTCAGCGTCCTCACAGCGCCCGCGTGGGGAGCCTGGTCAGGGCCGGAAAAGCGCGAACCGGACGGCACACGGCACGTCCGGTTCTTTCCACGTCTTTGCGGTCACCATATCGACGCCGGAACCGTGTCCGAGCGCTACCGCTGGAAGCCGCCCACGACGGGTGGGTCCACGCTGACCGGCGTCCGTGCAGCCGCTGTCTCATTGCCACGTCCTGACCGGAGGTCGCGTGCGTCGGCTCACGACGTCAAGATTCTGCGCGATCCCGCTGCCGCCCCTGAGAATCACCGTCGGCAGGTGCTGGATCACGTCGGTGAGCATCATTGCGGAGGTCGTGTCCGTGGCGGTGAGGTAATCGCGAGTTCGAGTTGGCCTAGCTGTGGGATGGTGTGGTGGCTTCGTCGAGTGCGGCGATGGCGACGGCGAGGTGTACGTGTGCCCAGTTGCGGTCTTCGGGTTTGATGACGGCGATCAGGTCGAGGGTCGCTTGTTCGGGGCCGCGTTCGCGGCGCAGTGTGCTGAAAGAGTTCAGGAGCTGGGTGATGTTGCTGTAGAACTCGGCTATGGCTCCGGGGGGTTTGGGAGATGGGGAGGTGGTCGGCTCGGTCGGAGGGCATGTTCTCCATGGTGCGTGTTACGGCTGTGCAACGGTAATGTCCGCCCGAGTGAAACTAGCGTCCAGTTCGGCGAGAGCGCGGGTAAGGCGCGCGCGAGATGACCGTTCGTTCAAGGCGCGGAGTGTCAGGCGGTTCGCGGCGTTTTCGCACCGGGTCACGTCGGCCGGTTCGGTGAGGAAGGCGTAGAGGTGGTCTTGGCAGACACCGACCACCGGGTCACGTTGGGGAAAGCGGAACAGGGAGAACGGGCTGAGCAGGCCCGGCCTGCCCTTCGGGTCGGCGGGCACTATTCGTACTTTGACTTGATGGTTCTGGATCAGGGTGAGCAGGTATCGAAGCTGTTCGTATAGCACTCCGGCACTGCCAACGTGGTGTGCGAGGACTTCGTCGGCCAGCAGGATGGTGATGGCGGCGGGGGTAGCTCGAGTGAGCGCGACGTCGCGGCGGACCAAGCGCATCATGAGTCCCTGGTCGACTTCGTCGCCGGTGAGGATCCCCGAGTCCAGCACTGTACGGGCGTAGTCGGGGATCTGCACCATGTCGGGCACAACCTTCGGCGCCCAGGCGAGGATCGTGGCCGCGCTTCGTTCGTATTCCACCAGCAGCGCGGGATACTCGTGGGGACCAGGTTCGGACCAGTTCGGGTCTTTGGCATGCCGCGCCAGTTCCAGCAGCCGCCGGTACTCGCCGCCTTGGATCGCGAGAAATCCGAGGACCCGGGTCGTGTATTCGATGGTAGGGGTGCGGGTGGCCGATTCCATCAGTGAGACGGTGGCAGGGGCGATCCCCAGTGCCGCGGCCATCGCCCTGAGACCGATCCGGCGTTGTTCGCGTGCGTAGCGCAGGCCGAGTCCCAGCGCGAGTGCGGCGGGCGTCGCTCGTTCGTTACCCGCGAGACTCCTGACTTTTCTTGGCGATGCCGCTTCGGTGCGGTGGTCCGTGCGCCGCGTGGATGTGGCACGGGTTGTGGGGAGAGTGCGGGGTGACCGGGCCACACGTCCAGGTCGTGTTCGCGGCGGTAGATGAGGTCGCAGTCCCAGCAGGTCTGCGGGGCACCGTGGCTGTCACGCAGTTGCGACTGGGCGAACTCCGCGGCGGCGGAGACGCCGCACAGCATCGTGACGGTTTCGCCGGGCTCGGGTACGCGGGCCAGCCGGGTGTGATGCCACCGGCCGTCCACTACGGGGTGGATCGCGTTGGTGTCGACGTAGATGACCGCACCCATCGCTATCATCGCCTACTATCGTTTCTGGCTAAGAAAACCTGCTTTTGCTGCCGTGTGGAAGACGGCGTGCTGATCAGCGACTCTCGCCTTGGCATTGTCGTGGCGAAGGAGGTCAGGCCCTGGGAGCCCAAGCGTGCCAAGGGGTTGCGATGGAGAGAAGGCCTTGACGCCACAGCTTTCGGACGGCCAATGGCTGTAGCCGGACAAGGAAGTTTTCGTTGTCCCAATGGAAATGACCCGGCCAAGAGCTTTGCCCAGCGTGTTGCTCGTCGAGTGTGACGTCGAACAGGAAGGCAATTTCTGACGCTGGCCCGTATCCTTCAGGCGTGATGTCGTGTTCGACAACGGTGCAGAAGTCCACCGCGATCGGCACGGCGTGGAGCTTTTCGGCAAGCGCTCGATGCAGCGCCGCTTCGACTGGATCGCCATCTTGGACGGCAGTGCCTGGCAGCGAGCAACCGTTGTCCCCGTCGTCGTGGATAAGCAGTTCTTGATCACGCCCGATCAGAGCGTAGGTGGCGACCCGTGGTCCAGGAGCATTGCCCGGACTCCTCATGAGCTTGCTCGTCATGATTCACCTCCATGGCGGCGAACGGACACGCGCGTCGTTGTCCGGTTCGATGTTGTCTTGCGAAGTTGGTGAGATAGCTGGTGCAGGACGCGGCTCAGCGGACCGAGGCGCCGGTGCCAGGCTCGGTGCTGTTGGCGAGGGACGCCGTACCGTGCGCACAATTCGTCGACGTCGCAAGGCCTCGTCTACTCTGCTGATGTCGGCGATGCGGCCAGGATGGACTTACAAGGTTGGCACGGCGGACCGCTCGGAAACGGGGAGGCTTGAGGAAGGACTCGCTATCCGCAGAGCACGGGCAGGAATGGGCATCGTCGAGTTACCTGGAAGTCCGAGTCTGCGACCTGATGCTCGTGGCCGTCGCCGATGTCGGTGACAGCCACCGTTGCTTGCGCCATGACCGGATCACCGCCTCGCCGAAGGCGGATGAGTGCTGCCCCGGCGGTAGATGTCCAGGTGCTCGACGGTGACGCGTATCCCCGGCGTCCGGCGGATCGTCGCGGCGATATGTTCGGCGATGGCGACGATCGGTACACACCGCCGAGGCAGCCGAAGGCCCACGTCGTCGCACGAGAGCACCTACGCTCCGCGTGCCCGAGTTGGGGGCAAAGCGTGTCCATCGTGGCATCGACCCAACGCTCTACCTGATCGTTGGATAACAGCCAGCGCTGCACTGGCGTGTCCCGGCCGGACAAATCACGGAACTCGGCGCAGGTGAACGGGTCGGGCATCCACCGGAGGTCGAGGACGGCGTTCGCGACCGGCGGATCGCTCCACAAGTAGCCGAACGATATGACGCAGAGAATCGGAGGAACGCTCACGACGCACCGGCCTTGCTCGAGGTCACGTTCGCCGGCGCTGCGCGCTGAGGCGAGCTCACCGGCACCTCGCGGACGATGCCGTCGGCGTCGTTGTAGGCCAGCCGACGGGCACCGTCACGTACCGAGGCTTCGGACGGGCCTTCGATCGTCAGCAACGGCTGACCGAGTTTGACGTCGATGTCCACGGTGCACTCGCCGACCTGATAGCGCTCCTGGACCGCGGCGGATTCGACTGCCTGCGCCTGGACGGCGTGCAAAGCGACCCGGACGGTGTCATAGTCCACATTGGACTTTGACCAGCTCCAGCGTGATTCAACGGACTCGCTCATGAGGGAATCACCTTTCTCGGGTTGGGTTTTTAGCGGTTCGAGTCCGCAAGGATGCGTTCAAGCAAGGCAGGAGGTGGTCTGGTCACGGCGGGCTGCGAACGGGTTTCCTCGCAACGGGGACATGACAGGAGTCCGGTTGAGTCTTCGTCGGTCTTCGGCGGCACCAGGTGAACGCTCGGGTCGCACCGCGCTATCAATACGGCGGTTACGATGCCCTGATACGCGTCGGTCACCCGGACCGCGGTGTCGCCGACGAACCGAGCGTGGTGGCGGATTCGGCCGCCGAGCACTGCCGGGCACAGCGTGTCCGGGGTGACATCATCGAGGGGCATGCGCACGAAACTCTCCTTCGGTGGCACAAAGCAGAGGGCCCCGGCGCAGCGAGCGCGGCATGACTGCGTAGTTGCTGGTCGGGGCACAGGCATGGCAGATCTCCCTTTGTGACGCGGTAGTTCGATGAGGATGGACACCCGGCCAGTGCGTTGTCGGGGCGCCGCGCACCGGCCGGGCTGCTCAAGGGGCCCGTACGACCTTCGCGACGACGCCGGCGTTCAGTTGTTCGCACGGGGTGCGTGGCCGTAGCTGCGGGCCGCTCGGCCACCACCGGCTGCACCTGACAACTCCAGGTGCGAACAGGTCGTATCCGGAGAACAGCGCGGCTATGTCGGCCTTCGTTCGGAAGTACGTGGGCATCGCGCCATGCTCGAAGACGTCCTGCATCCTTTGAGCGAGCGCCGTGCCGTCCTCGGTTTCCGGATCCAGGGCGTGCGTAGCCGCGATCACGCTCCCGGGAGCGAGTTGTTCGCCGAAGCCTGTCACAAGGTCGGCGGCTCGTTCGACCGAAACCTGATGCAGCAGGCCTGGTGCGATAACCAGCACTCGTTCTCTGAAGTCGAGGCGCTGGGAGACTTCGAGATTCCCCAGCATTGCGTCAAGATCTGTGGGGTCGGTGTCGGCGACGGAGATCGTCTCGTGGTCGGCCAGGAAGACGCGCCCCTTCGCCGCCAGCACCGGGTCCGGCTCGACGTAGATGACCGGACCTTGATCGAGAATCTCTGTGTTTTCCCAAGCAACGTGATGCGGCGGGCGTCCCGGTGATAGCGGCGCGCCACAATGGATCACCTGCCGAATACCGATCACCTCGGACAGGTAGCGCCACGCCCGCTCGACGAATCCGGCTTCGTCGAGTGCGAACCGGTCGATGTCTGCTGCTATGGCTTTCAGTTCCCCGAGCACACGTCGGTCGACTTCGAAGGCCTCGTTGCCGCCGAGTAGCAGGTTCGTCAGGCGGGCTCGGCTCGGCCGCGCGAAGTCCAGCCGATAGTCGAACGGCGTCGATGGAGGCTGATGATCGTTGCGGGAGATGCTCATATGCGGTCCTCGGGGAGGCGCTCGTGCAGGATCGCCGTGGTGCTGTGGATCAGTTCGGCCATCGCCTGCCGCGGCAGGATGGCGGCGTCGGTGCCGTGTCCGACCAGGACTGCGCGTTTCGGTCCTTCGTTCGTTTCCAGCACGCCAACCACAACCTGCGTGGTCTCACCGCTAAGCGTGCGGGCCGGAACGACGAGGCGTGAGCGCCATCGGAGTACTGGCATCGTTTCCCTCCCGCTACGGTCGCTGTGCACCACATCATGTGATGCCTAACGATGCCAGCGATGCGCACCACTGTCAACCGCTGGAATGCCTGGTCGGGGGATTCGATCGGGTGATGTCGAGTGAAGGCGCCACCTGCTCTACGATGTGATGCATGGCTGGCATCACCTCCAGGCAACCGCCGCCTGCTCTCGGGGAGGCGATCCGTGTAGCGCGGGAAGCGCGCGGCGTTTCGCAGCGCAAACTGTGTGCGGACATCGGCAAGAGCGCCGGTACCGTCTCGCGATGGGAGACTGGCGACCGCACGCCGACTCCCGACGAGGTCGCGCTGGTCATCGACGCGCTCGAGCTCGGCGGCGACGAAGCCGACGAGCTGCTCGTACTCGCGACTGGGGTGGGCCAGTCGCGGAAGTTCGCCGTGACGCTGCCTGAACGGCGTGCGGAACTTGCCGAGATGTTGACCGCTGAGCGCACCGCGACACACGTCACGCAGGTCATGCCCCTGATGGTTCCGGGCGTGCTGCAGACTGCCGACGTCATCCGGACGCTCATGCACGAAGCCGGAGTTCCGTCGGAGGAGATCGAGGAGCGGGTCATCACCCGCATCGGTCGCCGGGACTTGATCACGCGTCGGAATCCGGCACATCTTGATGTTGTGCTCGGAGAATCCGCTATCCGGTATGTGATCGGTGGGCCCGCTGTCTGGGCGGAGCAGTTGCAGTACCTGCTCGAGATGGGGGAGCTGCCGAACGTCGAACTCCGGCTTGTCCCGTACCGCGCTGGCTGGTCGCCGATCCTCGTTGGCTCGTTCACGTTGTACGAGTCCGACCAGGCCCGGCCGATCGTGAGTTTGGATCTGCACGGTAGCGGTTTGACGCTGCGTGCCAAGGAAGACATCGACAAGCATCGGCGTGACGCCGAGTGGGCTCGGGAGAAGGCGATAAGCCCGGAAGAGACTGCCGCGCATATCGCGGAGGTATTGCAGGAACAGAAGCGGGAACTGCGGGAGCTGGAGCGCGAATGACGATGCGACACGAGCCGGGCGAGTGGTTCAAGTCGAGCTGGAGCCCGGACAAGAGCGAATGCGTCGAGGTGAGGCTCGGCGAGGAGGTCGGCGTGCGGGACACCAAGGAGCGGGAAGCCGGCCAGCTGACTGTCGCTCGATGTGCGTGGACAGCGCTGGTGGCCGTCGTCAAGCAGGGCTGACCTGTTGCCACCCGCGCCGATGGCGTCGCCGAGCCGGTGCTCACTGCCGGCGTCTACGGTCCGTGGCCCGGTTGTACTCCGTGCGTCGCTGCTACGCCGGGCTTGGGGTGAATCCGAATTCGCGCAGGACGTGTCCGTTCTGCGCGTCCTCCCAAGCAGGCCCGATGAACTCGAGCGTGTCGTCGGGCAACTGGTGGGGGTCCGCCCAGGCCAGCTCGGTGCACTTGTTCGGTTCCCGGATCTCCGGTGTCCCCGTCCAGGCACGTGCGGTGAAGAAGATGTCCACGCGCGGTTCCTGGCTAAGACGGAACATCGTCCCGCCCGGCCGCAGCGCCGCCGGCGCGAGAGTGATGCCGAGTTCCTCGGCGACTTCGCGAACCGCGCACGCGGTCGGTGTCTCGCCCAGGTCCACGTGACCGGCGGGCAGTCCCAGCAGTCCATCGGCGTATCCGGATCCCGCTCGTCGCATCAACAGGATTTTTCCGTGCTGGACAAGGAATACGTGCACCGCTAGGGGATAGCGGTCGTGCTTGGTGTCGAACACGTACTCCTGGTCGGACACGAAATTCTCCTCAGCTGGCGAGGGCATGCGGCTGGACGTCGCGGGATCCGTCGACGTACACGGTAATGCCCTTGCAGCCCAGCTCGAACGCGGTGGCGTAGGTGTCGTACACATCGGCCGACTGCGCCGAATTCGGCAGGTTCACCGTCTTGGACACAGCCTCATCGACGCAGCCCTGCACCGCGGCCGCCATCGCCAGGTGCCCGGCCGGACTGATCTGTGTCGCGGTCGCCAGGACAGCCCGCAGCCGCTCAGGCAGGCTCGGGTCGGCCGGAAGACACCCGTTCGTGTCGACGAACCCGAGCACGTCGGTTCGACCCACCTGCGTCAGCGTCGCGACGACTCCGGCGCGCTGGTGGCCGAGCTGGTCGTCGGAGAGCCGGAACAGCGGCTCGATCCCGGTCGAGGCGTGCACGACCGGCGCGGACCGCCCGGTCGGCGGGATCGCGCTTGTGGAGGAGTTGCGCAGCTGCCCGGTGGCGGCGATCCGGTCGGCCAGCGCGGCCCAGTCGCCGCGGGTCACGCTATCGACCTCCAGTTCGGCGAAGCGGCGCAGGAATGCCGGGTCGCTGTAGCGGGAGCGGCCGCCAAGCACCGCCGGGCAACCGCCGCGGGACTGGGCCAGCTCGACGGAGGCGAGCTTGGAGACGTAGTTGACCAGGGCCAGCACTTCCTGCGTCATCCGCCGGGCCTCGACGCTGTCGTAGGGCAGCCCGGCGGCGAGCAGCAGATCCGCCAGGCCGCACACCCCCACCCCGATCTTGCGTTTGGCGCTCATGACCCGCACCGACATCGGCGACGGGTAGTACGCGAGGCTGGCTTCGACCGCGTCGTCCAGGGCACGCACCAGCGTCCGGGTCGTGTCGGTGAGCGCGTCGACGTCGATGGGCATCGCACCGGTGCCGGTGTGAAAGCGGCCGAGGTTGAGGTAGCCGAACTGGCAGGTTTCCCCTGCCGTGAGCCCGACTTCCGCGCACGGTGCGGTCGACACGTACGCGCCGACCTCCGGGGTCGGGTTGCCTTCGTCGAGCCGGTCGGTGAACACCAGGCCCGGGTCGGCGCAGGCGTGCGCGGCCACGGCCGCGGCGATCAGCAGATCGCGCTCCCGCCCGGGGGAGCCGAGCGCGGCCCGCATCGCCGCGTCGGTGACCGCCAGGGAGATGTTGAACTTCCAAGCCTCCCCGCGGGCGTCGGCGCCGAGCTTGCAGCCGATGAACTCCGCAGCGCGCGGGTGCTCCAGCGACAGGATCGCCATGTTCCCCACCGGCCGGTCCTCGGCGCCGGAGTTCGCGCCGGTGACCGCGACGTCGTTGAGGTAGCGCAGCACTCCGACCGGATCCTCCAGCCCGTCAAGGCGGAACCCGGTGCCCATCCCGGCCCGGTGGTAGCCGTCCACGATCGTCTTCACCCGACCGAGATCGCCGCGCAGGTCTACCGGCGGGACCGCGCAAGCAGCCAGCGGTCGATCGGAAAACCGTCCGGCGTTGGTCATGATTGGAGTGGAGAACACGACACGTTCGGTATCCAGCGCCCAGCCGAGCCGCTCGCCGAATCGCGCCGCACCGTCCGGATCGAACCGCGCGTCGACGGTTTCCAGCGCGGTGACGATGCGGGTGACCATGTCCTGCGCGGTCTCGTTCTCGGAGATGATCCGGCCCGCGCGCAGATAGGCGTCGGTTGCGGGGCTGCTGGGGGACGTCGATTGATACATCGGTGGAAGGCCCTCCTGTGCGGATCAGCAGGTCCTTGCCAGAAAACCGCTGAGCGGTGCCGACGGGCAGGTGACTGCGTGGCCTCCGCGCGTGGTGTGCACGTTCTTCACATTCCGTTGACGCGGTGGGAAATCGGTTACGGTGAGAGCGCTGAGCTCGACCTTCCCAGGAGGACCCGATGCCATCGACCGCGCACCGCGGGGTCGTCGCCACCCTGATGAGCCAGCACCACACACACGGAGAAGTCGTGCGGATCGCGCGCATCGCCGCCGGCTGGAACCAGGCTGAGCTCGCGCGCCGGTGCGGCTACTCACGCAGCCAGATCTCCCGCTGGGAAACCGGCAGTTCCCCGCTCCGCTACGTCGAGACGCTGCGCACCCTGGCACGCGTGCTGTTCCTGCCCGTGGAGGTGTTCGGCCTAGCGATCGACCACTCTGCCGGGGTGTCCACCCGGCTGGCGGCGTCGGCAGCCCATAAGGTGAGCGGCGGTCAGCCGATATCGGTGCGGGAGGAGCACGACCCGATGCGTCGACGCACGTTGCTCGTGGGGGCGGGTGCCCTCGCCGGCAAGGCGGTCTTCGGCGTCGCGCATCCGGCCGCCGCCGCAGGCGCCGACCCGATTGCCGCACTGGAGCAGGCACTCCTTGCCCCGCCCTTGACCGCCGGCGTTCCGGTAGAGGTGGCGCAGCTACGGCAGGCCGTCGCGGCCGTCTGGTCGGTATTCGCCCACGGTTGTTACACCGACGTCGCCGCACGGCTGCCCGGCCTGATCGCCGCCGCGGCCGCGACGAGCGCCGATCCACCCGCCAGCGACGTCGCCCACGCGGCGCACGTCCAGCTCGCCGAGCTCTACACCGTGGCCACCGACCTCGGCATCAAAACCGGCCGAGACCAGCTCGCGTGGACCGCCGCCGACCGCGGGTTGCAGGCCGCCGACGCCAGCGGCCAGCAGCGCGATCACCGCGACCAGCAGGAGGACCTGCAGCAGGATCACGAACAGCCCGCCCGAGGTCATGGCGGAGTAGATGCCGTTGATCGACTGGGCGAGCGTGGCGCCGAGCTTGGGCGGATCGACACCTCCACCGAGCACCGCGGCGGAGAGGGCGTTGGCGAGTTTGATGGCTTTGTCGATGAGGAACAGCGACAACATCGACGCGAAGAACGACACGACGAGCCGGGGCGCGATCTCCTTGATCGAGTAGCGGGATTGCACCGACTCGTGGGCCATCACGATGATCCCGCCGATCATGATCAGCCCGCCGTAGCAGGCCATCACGATCAGCCAGGAGTTGTGCCACAGATTCGCCACCCCGGGCAGTTCGTCCAGGGGCGGAGTAGTGAACGCGGTATTGCCGAGCAGCTTGAGGACGGGGTCGAGCGCGGACTTGGCCAGGTCCCGGAACACGACGGTGATGGCCTTGTTGATGCAGCCGCTGATGTTGGTGATCCCGCAGTCCGGATCATCCCCGTCGACACCCGGCCCGTTCTGACCCGGCATCGTGGTGGGCGGAGTGGTGCTGGGTTGCGGGATGCAGTTCTCGCCGGTGCACGGCGCGCTCGGGGCGGCGGCCGGGCCGCCAGGGGTGCAGCCGATCTGACCGGGGACACACGTCGCTGGCGGCGGCAGTTCGGTGATCGGCGGCAGCGGCGTCGCCGGCACCGACGGGCGCGGCGTACCGGTCGGGAAATGACACGTCGGATCCGGCGAATCCGGGGCACACGTGGTCGGCGGCGCGACGGTCGGCAAGGGCAGTGGCGGCGGTTGTGGCGGTGCGGGCTGCGCGAGCGCGGCCCGCTGCGCGCCGGGTGGGCTGGGCGCCGCCCACGCCTGGATCGCCAGCAGACCGCCGAGCACCACAATCAGGCCGAGCGCCAGCAGCCACACCCACCGCCGCCGCGACCCGCGGCCCGTGCGCACCGGGACAGCCGGTGCGAGCAGGACCCGCTCCCGGCACGCCCACACAGCAGGACTCGCACCGAGGCCGGGCTCACCGCGATCGGGGGCGGGCACGCGGGGACGTCGGGTCGCGGACATGGCCTCAGCCCCCGACAATCCCGCGCAGGATCTCCACGGCGACCGGCGCCAACGCGGCCAACCCGTAGCCCCACCCGGCGCTCTTGAAACACTGCTTCGCCTTCTCCACTTCGCCCGGGTCACCGCCCGCCAGCAGATACCTCACGCCCCCGACGGTCAGGAACACCGTCGCCAACCCCGCCAAGATCCCGACCAACCAATTCCTGATGTTGGTGAAGACCTGATCGACGGTCGCCGCGAACGCGAGAACCACCGTGGACGCCTGCGCCGACTCCGCGGTCACGACGCAGAGCAGACCCGCGCCGAGGACCGCCGCAACGACCCACCCGGAACCCGCGCGACGCACCACCGGCCGACGAAAGCTCGGATGACTGGATCGCCTGTGGCCGTTCCGTGAGATGCGATTGCCGACCCCAGGGCGACGCGGTTTCGGCATCCTCGGCTCGGGCGACTCTGGCGCGGGGGACGGTGGTGGTGCGCTGGCGTGCGGGTGGTGGGGGTGGGGTGTCAGGCGCATCGGCGCACCTCCGAAGTCGGCTCCTGCGCGGCGGTACGCGGAGAGCCGGCTGAGGTCTCCCCGCACCCCAAGAAGCCGGATTTCGGGTCGTTTTTCGACACCAAGCGTGAAGACTTCTTCGCCGTGGCCGGGCGGCCGTTGCGCAGACGGCCACTCACCGCGCGTGACTTCCCTGGCCGCTCGTCGACCGGAGCGTCGGCGGCGCGGGCGTGCAGGGACGACAGGGCGGCCTCGGCGACCGGGTCCTCGAAACCGGACTCGGACGCCTGCTCGCGCAGCCACGCGACGAGTCGGTCCTCGGCCCGATCGCGCGCCTTGAACGCGGTCTTGAGCGCCGTGCCGTGGCGCTGCGCCCATTCGGTCATCGACTCCCCGCCCAGACGCGTGGCCGAGATCAGCTCCGCCTCGCGATGGGTGAGAATCTGTGCACCGACCGCCCGCGCGAGCACCAGGTCCGGGTGCCCATACGGCGGCCGCGGCGCCGCCGAGCGATACCCCGTGCCCGCGGGCAATGGCGCATCGAGCGACTCCTCCAACGCCGCCTGCCCGGCCCGGCGCGCCGCGAAATGCAGCCGGGCGATGATGCCCGGATCCGTCAGATCCACGGTCGCCAACGCGTGCACGAATCCGGCGAGCACGGCCGCGTGGACATCCGCACGATCGCGCGGATAGCGCGCCGCCAGCCACCGGGCACTCGAGGCCAGCGACGGCAGCGCCATCCCGACGCAGACCACCGTCCAGGCACCCCCGTGCGCGCGGGATCGCAGCACCAGATGCGCCCACACGTCGTCTTGGGTGCGGGGCGGGCATTGCTTGCTCATCACCCGATCCCGCAACTCATCCAACGGCACCCGCCGCCGCGGCAACCCAGCGAACCGAGCCCCCTGCACCGCCATCGGCTCCGGGCCGGCGACCAGCCAGCTGAAGGCGTCGCGCGCCGTGTCCAACGGCAGCCATTCGTGGCCGTCGCAACCACGCCGGAGAGACGTCGAAACAGTGTCGTCGTTCGTCATCACTGTGCTCCTGTTCGAGTCACCGGAAACCGACCCCGTAAGGAAGCCGGAACGGCGACAAGAAAAGGACAAGAAAAGAACAATGATGATCTTCTTAGTAGGCGCATGCCGCTACTAAAAAACCGACTGTAAGGATTCAGTTCGATCACTGTGAGGTCGCCGGGTGACGACCTGTCCGGCTGGCCTTTAGTAGCCTTCGAGCTGGTCATTTAAGTGCTTCTTAGTGGCAGAGGCGGGCGGTCTCGCGTGGTGGGCGGCCGTCGGGCCGCGAAAATTCTTGAAGTCAGATGCTCGACGGTGTTTTGCGGTGCCGCCGAGACGGCGCGGGCGACTGGCCTCGGTGCTGCGACTATTTCGGCAGAGGAGAGCCGAGGCTGGACGTGTCTACTGTTTGTCGTGGGCATTTCCGGCTGCTTTCGGTGCGCGCGTCAGAAAGTTTGGGTCTTGGTGTCGAAAAACGGCCCGGAAACCGGCTTCTTGGGGTGACTTGGCAGACCACGCCGACCACCCGCGAGGAAGGCCACCGATGACTTCAGCACCTCAGCGCGAGCCGGGACGCCGCTCCCACCGGCCACGCCACTGCCCTCCGTCTGCCCCGGCGCGCACTGGGCTCGGCCGGCATCGCGCACCGTCCCCGGCGCATGCCGCCGGACGTCGCGGCGCGGCGCGCCCGGCCGCGTTGTGGCTCTGCGGCGACGCGGAACCACTGCCCGGCACCGCACTGCTGGCGGCCTGGCTCGGCCGCACGATCCTCACCCTCGTCACCACCTACACCCGCCCCGGCGACCGAGTCCTCCTCCTCACTCCACCACCCTCCCCGCGACAGTCGCCGCAGCGGCCCGGGCGGGCACCCGGCGGCGACCCGTACGCCGGACTCGCCGAGGCCGTCTGGACTATCACCCGGCTCGGCCGCAGCACCGACACCGCGACCGCCGCACCCGCACCGGACCACCTCCACGACCGGACCGACTCCGTCGGTCACACCGGAGCACAGTCCGGGTCGCGACCCCGACCCGACCGACTCCGACTGCACACCCCGACCGACCCGAACCCCGACTCAGCGCACCACCCCGACCGCACCGCGAGCCGCCCCGGCCGCGGGTTCGATCTGGTCATCACCACGGTCGACCCGCACGCCACCGACTGGCTCGCCCGCACCGACTGGGACACGATCCTCACCCCACCCGGCCTCGCCGCCGTCATCACACACAGTGAAACCCGCGCCGGACGGCTTCTCGACCCCCAGCCCGCCATCACGGACACATTCCGTCACCGCGGTCTCCGGTGCCTCGACCACATCGCCGTGCTGGACACTGCCCCGCCGCCCCGCCCGACGATCGCAGCGGACGCCGCACCGCGCAACACCCTCGCCCCGGCGCACGGACGGCCGCCGCGAGAGAGCGCCGCCGCGGTGTGGCCGGTGCGCCGAGTGCATCACGACCTCGTTCTGTTCGGACGCCTGGCCGTCCCGCTGTCACGAAGCACTCCGTCGAACCGAGGGGAGACCTCGGATGTCTGAACGCCCCGACTACGCGGGCCAGCAGCCGACAGGGGAGTCGCCAGATGGCCCGGTCCTGACCTCGGTGTGGCCGACCGGCACGGCCGGCGCGCACGCGCAGCTGACCGAACGCGGCTACCACGCCGCCACACGAACCGACCCAGCGCTGATGCCCCCGGCCGTCGCCGAACACGCCATCACAGCGCTCACCCGGCCCGGCGACATCGTGCTCGACCCGGACTGCGGGGCCGGCACCACGATCGTCGAAGCGCTGCGTGCCGGGCGGCACGCGATCGGGCTGACCGGGCAGCGCCGGTGGTGGCGCCTGGCTCGCACCAACGTCACCGCTACCAAAGCCCGCGGCGCGTTCGTCGACGGCATGGTCCTCGTCCTCGACCGCCGCACCGGCACCGCCGCCGCAGCCGAAACCGCCGGGCTGGCCGGACGCGTCGATCTGCTGCTGACCTCCCTGCGCTCGCCCGGTCCGCACGGCGATGCCACCGGCGCGCTCGACCGCCTCCAGACACTGCTGACCGCCTACCGGCCGCTGCTTCGTCCCGGTGGGCACGTCGTGATCACGAGCGCACCGCACCGGCACCCCGTCCGGCACGACCTGCTCGACATCCCGAGTCAGATCGCGGCTGTGGGCAGTGCCGCCGGGCTGGCGCCGGTCGTCCGCTGTCTCGCTCTCACTGCCGGGCTCTGGCGGCGCCGCGTGTACAGCCACGCCACCCTCGCCCAACGGCGCGCCGCGACCCACGCGCAACGCGTGCTCGGCCACCCGGTCGCGCTGCCGACTTACCACACCGCGCTGGTGTTCCGGGTCGATCCCGATGCCGTGGATCCGGCACTGGCCCTGCCGATCCCGCCACTGCTGGTGCCGCCCCGACGGCACCACCGCACGCATCGCAAGTTCTACGCCTCGCGGGCCCAGGCAGCTCTCCTTCCTGTGGAAGCAGCGCGGCTCGTAGACCGGCCCGAGTACGTCGCGCCTGCTGCTTCGCGAGCGGCCTGACTGCGGGGGAACCCATGGATTACCCAGGCCCTGATCGGCCGGAAAGAGTCGGGGCGGAGATCAGATTGGTGGTCGTGCCGGTGACGTTCCGGGAGGCGTGTGCGTTCATCGCTGGTCACCACCGGCATCATCGGCCGCCGCGGGGGATGAAGTTCGCTGTCGGTGTTCGTGGGCACGACGGTCTCGTTGGTGTCGCGACGGTTGGGCGCCCGGTCGCTCGGCATCTGGACGACGGCGTCACCGCTGAGGTGACGCGCACGTGCACGCTCGGTGCGCGAAACGCGAACTCGATGTTGTACGGGGCCGCATGGCGGGCCGCGAAGGCGATGGGGTATCGACGGCTGGTTACCTACACCCAGGTTGGCGAGAGCGGCGCGAGTCTTCGTGCGGCCGGGTTCGTCATGGTTGCCGAGCTTCGCGCGCGTCCTGGATGGACGACGCCGTGCCGGCCGCGTACGTCGCGCGGTGTCGACGGTGTCGGCCGGATGCGGTGGGAGATCCGCGCCGCTCAAGCACCAACCCGCGATCGGGTGGTCGAGTGACCGTGCGGCGGAATTCCTTGCCTGCCAGCTGTTTCAGCTGGTACAGCTGGCGCACAGCCGACCACCAGCCCGTGCTCAGCTGTTTCGCTCACCCGCGGCTCGTGGAAATCGTCAGCGAGGTGCTGCTGCGCAAGACCGACGGAGACGAGCTGTGAGTGAGAACGCATCCGGTCCCGATCGTTCCGATGTGGACCGTGAGGAACTTGGTGTGGCGCTCGCGGAGGCGATCCGGGAGCTCGCGTACGCGGTGCGGCTGCTGGCGAAGCACGCGCCGAGGGACCCCGACACCTTGCTCACCGCCGAGCAGGTAGGTGAGTTGTTCGGGTTGTCTCCTCGGACTCTGAAGGACCGCGCTGCAGCGGGAGCCTTGCCGCACCGCAGGTTCGGCAAGCACTACCGGTTCAGCCGTGGGGACGTCGCCGAGATCGTCCGGATCACCGGATGCGCTCAGCAATCCCGCGGGGGCCGGGCAGCGTGACGGGTGGTCGGCAGTACGCCCTGGAATCCGCTGGGGCGATTCAGCCGGAAGAGAGGTATGTGATGGCGTACGGCCAACCGACCGATGGAGCGATGCCGGGGTGGCGTGCCCGGTACAAGCGTCCCGATGGGACGTGGGGGAGCAGGGCCGGGTTCAACTCGGAGAAGGCCGCCGAGGCGTGGGGTGCGGAGCAGGAGGCGCTGATCCGGCGCAATCTGTGGCTGGATCCGCGCGAGGCGGAAACCCCGTTCGGGGAGTTCATCGAGGAGTATCTCGACGCGGTCGAGCCCAGGCTGCAGCCGGCGACCATGGCGAAGTACCGGTCGCTGACCGACAATCACCTGCTGCCGCAGTGGGAGAGCTGGCCGCTGGCGGGGATCTTCAACAGCTATGTGGAGATCCAGAAGTGGGTCTCCGAACTGCACGAGGACTACGAGGATTCGACGGTCGCGTCGATCTTCGCGTTGTTCTCGACGTACCTGCAGGCGGCGGTGAAGGCTCGGAAGATTCCCGCGAACCCGTGCCAGGGTGTCCGGGTCACCTCAGGTGAGTTCGAGATCGAGCATCTGGTGGCCACGCCGGTGCAGGCGCTGCGCGCGTCGATGCGGCTCTACGAGAGCGGCCTCGGGCTCACCGGATTCGTGTTGGGCCTGCTCGACTTCTACACCGGTGGCCGGTGGGAGTGAGCTGGTCGGACAGCAGCGGCACGAGTACGACGCCGAGCAGCGTGCCATCGCGATCTGTGCGCCGTTGAAGGAAGTCGGTGGCCGTCTCTACAAGGGCGGGCGCCGCATCGACATCGCCGGGGCCTGCGACACCGGTGCCGGTGCGGGGGCGCGTCCGGGGCCGGCGCGTCCGGCGACGCCGCGGCGTCGGAAGGCGAAGAAGAAGGGCCGTACCAAGACGCCGGCTGGAACCCGGTCGGTCGAGCTGCCGCCGAGTATCGCGGTGTTCTACGAGGAGCTGATGGACAGTCACCGGTACCCGTTCGTGTTCTCGACTCCCGAGGGGAATCCGCTGCGGCGGTCGAACTTCCGGGCCCGGTTCTGGCGACCGGTATGGGACGGCACTCAGACGGGCATGGTGGTCCCGCCCATCCGGCCGGGGCTGACGTTCCACGAAGGACGGCACAGTCACTCGACGTGGCTGGCCGAAGACGGGATCCCTGAGGTGGCCCGTCGTGCCCGGCTCGGCCAGAAGATGAAGGGCATGGGCCGGATCTACGACCACGTGACGCCGGAGATGCGCCACCAGATCCTGCAGGCACTCGAAACCCGCTGGTGCTCGTCGGTGACGGCCTTGCTGCCCAACGAGCGGACAGCCAGTTCCGCTTCGAAGGGCGACCTCGCTGTGAAGGGTGACCACGCTGGTTCAGGCACCGACCGCACCGTGGGGGTCCGGGGGGCTCGGCCCCCCGGGTCAGCACGCACCACGAGCACGGGAAAGGGGCGCCCCGAAGGGGACGCCCCTGAACAGCACAAACCCGAGTGGTGCGCGATACTGGGATTGAACCAGTGACCTCTTCCGTGTCAGGGAAGCGCTCTCCCGCTGAGCTAATCGCGCGAGGTGGAGACGGGATTCGAACCCGTGTACACGGCTTTGCAGGCCGTTGCCTCGCCTCTCGGCCACTCCACCGTGCAAGGCTCGCGAGCCTTCCGAGCGGACGACGGGATTCGAACCCGCGACCCTCACCTTGGCAAGGTGATGCGCTACCAGCTGCGCTACGTCCGCACTTCCGCGGATCCGGACTTCCGGCTCAAGACCCTCGGCCTTGTTCCCTGCCCCGTCTCCGTGGTGTGTAAGTACATTATCGGACCCGGAAAACCCGCCCGACACCGGGGTGTCATCTCGCCGTCGCGGGCCGGTTGATCAGGCCAGATCGTTCGGGATGAGGTGGGTGAGCGCGTCGTCGACGTCGACCCACAGGTGCTCGTTGCCCGGCAGCACGACGTCGTAGGTGCGGTCGAGGAAGTCGGCGAGCTCCTGGGCCGACGCCTCGAACATGGCGTGCCCGGAGGGGGAGTTGAGCTCGATGAGCACGGACTCGGGATCCTCGACCGAGGGACGGATGCGGACGTCCCCGTCACCCGCGTCGGCGAGCAGGCCGTCCGCGAGGAGGTCGCGCGCGTAGACCCACTCGACCCAGCCTGCCCGGCCGGTGCGGAAGGCGGCCACGACCGCGTAGGGGTCGCGGGTGTCGTAGCGAAGCTCCACCTTCACCGGAACCGCGGGAGTCCGCGGCGCCAGCAGGTCGAAGACCGCCGTCGAGCGGAGGGTCACGTGATCGTTGCGCATCGTCCTACCTTTCGTCTCCCTTCCCGGCCCGGCCGACCGAGGACGATGATGAGACGCGCCAGGAGGCCGATTCGATCGCGGGTTCTCCGGAGATCACCCGTCTGGGGTCATCGGCCCCTGTGGCGCTCGTCAACGTCCACGACGCGCAGCCTTCGCGTGCGCCTGCGGGCAGGCCACACGTACATACTGCGCGGTTTAGCCGCCGTGCGATAGCACCGTCGCACGGACGCCGATCGGCGCGTCGGGCGGCCCCGAGCCCGGATGACCTCCGTTAGCTCGGGGTTGTTCGCTCCGTACCTGCGGTTATGCGGAGGGTGGTCGCTTTGAACCACCCGTTTGCAGGCCCCCAAAAGTCGTGTTGTAGAGTCTGTTTCACACCGCGAGGGGGCGATTAGCTCAGCGGGAGAGCGCTTCGTTCACACCGAAGAGGTCACTGGTTCGATCCCAGTATCGCCCACCCCCACAAAGGCCCTGGACCTGCGAGTCCAGGGCCTTTGTCGTTTCTGCGGCCACCATGCCTCGTCCGGGTTTCCTGCCCTCGACGGCTCTTCCGGCCCCGGCGCCGGGGGCGCGCCCTTCCTGCCGGGCGTACGGCCTGGAGCGGGTGATGTGATCCTGCGCACTCCTTCTCCCCGGGTGCGGTCCAGACCACTGAGAGCGCCCCTCCGTCGCCGTGGCGGCGGTCACGCCGGGTCGCGTCCGTATCGCGGGAGGTGGCTCGCCGGGGCGGGGTGGATCTGTGACGAAAAGGTGTCGTGGTGACAGGTTTCCGGAAAGTGTCACCGGACGGTTACCGGCTACCTTCCGCGCGCCGCGGCGTTCCATTGTGGACGGCCGGGAACTCGATCGTCCACAATGGAAGGTCGAGGGGCGGGTCGCGGCGCGTGGTCGGTTAGTCTCTCGCATTGTGGTCGCGGTGAATTTTCCTGCTACTTTCAGTAGTTATCGGCGGGGATACGTCTTACTCCGAGTTGTCATCATCCCGTTATATTGACGCCATTCTTTCGCCGGGACGACCCTGGGGATGTGGCAGAAAATCCTTGTAACGAAGCGTCGAGAGGCGCCGATACCTTGGCGAGCGTCGCTCGTTGGGCGCCCGGACGGGATGAGTGCCGATTACCCGGCGCAATCATTCTCGTTCACGCAGAGTGCTGACGGAGACCCTATTTCCCTGGTTCCGGGAGGTCTGATGGAAGAGTCGGTGCGGCCTTCGTCCACAGTTCGGACACCGCCGCCGCACATCGACCTCCAGGCTGTTCCGCGTCCGGCGGAAGAGATGGCACAGCCCGCCGATGTGCTCGAACCCGGCACGGCGCCGCTGTCGAGAACAATGCCCGCGGCATGGGAAAGACGGTACTGGGCCTGGGTGGTCGGCAGTGACGTTTTCGCGGTCGCGCTGGTGATCGCCGTGAGTGCCTACATCATCGATCGGGTCGCCCCGCACGACATGCACGCGTTCGGCACCGCCGCCGCCGTCCTGTGCTCGCTGCCGCTGAGCCGCGCGTGGAGCCAGCGGGTGCTCGGCGAGGGGGCGGAGGAGTACCGGACGCTCGGGCGCGGCCTCATCCTCGCCGCGGTCGTCGTCGCCTTCGGCGGTCTGCTGTTCGGCGCGCTGGAAGTACAGCCGTGGGTGTTCATCGTGGTGCCGGCGATCGCGCTCGTCGCCTTCCCGCAGCGGTACGTGCTGCGCCAGGTGCTGCACCGGCGCCGCCGCCACGGCCGCTGTCTCCTGCCGGTGATGGCCGCGGGGAGCGCGGACACGGTCGCCGACCTGATCGAGCGCACCCGTAAGGAGGCGCACGTCGGCTGGCGGGTCGAGGCGGCGTGCACGTCCGGCACCGGCGCGGAGCGTGACAGCGGGGAGATCGAAGGTGTCCCCGTGGTCGGCAAGCTCGACGAGCTGGCGCGGCACGTCCGCCGCGGCGGTTACCGCGTCGTCGCGATCACCGCGGACCAGTACTGGAGCCCGCGACGGCTGCAGCAGCTGGCCTGGGATCTGGAAGGCACCTCGGCCGAGATGGTCGTCGCTCCGGTGCTGATGGAGGTCGCCGGCCCCCGGCTCAACGTCTCCGGTGTGCTCGGCATGCCGTTGCTGCGGGTCGCGGCGCCGAGCTTCAGCGGCGGACGCCGGGTGGTGAAGGAGATCGTCGATCGCTGTGGTTCGGCCTTCCTGCTGACGCTGCTTCTCCCGCTGCTGCTCGTGATCGCGGTCGCGGTCAAGCTCGGTGACCGTGGCCCGGTGATCTACCGTCAGCGCCGGGTCGGCCGCGACGGCGCGACGTTCACGATGCTCAAGTTCCGCACCATGGTCACCGACGCCGACCGGATCCGCGCGGCGCTCGAAGCCGACAACGAGGGCGCCGGGCCGTTGTTCAAGATGCGCCGGGACCCGAGGGTGACGCGGGTGGGCGCGATCCTGCGGCGCTACTCGCTCGACGAGCTGCCCCAGCTGATCAACGTGCTCACCGGCCGGATGTCGCTCGTCGGCCCGCGCCCGCCGCTGCCGGAGGAGACGGAGAAGTACGCGCCGGACGCGCGGCGCCGTCTGCTGGTGAAGCCGGGGCTCACCGGGCTCTGGCAGGTGAGCGGCCGCAGCGATCTCACCTGGGCCGAGAGCATCCGGCTGGACCTGCGCTACGTCGAGGACTGGTCGCTGGCACTGGACCTGGTGATCCTCTGGAAGACCTTCCGCGCCGTGGTGTTCGGCCAGGGAGCCTACTGACGCCACGCCTCGTTTTCCCCACGCGGCCGCCGTTTCCCGACCGGGACGGCGGCCGTCGTCGTTTCCGGTTGTGATCCACCGCATATCCGGCCGCGCGGGAAATAGTGAAACGCTCAACTATGTTGGTCATGGCAGACCGGCGAGTGAAAGGAACCAGCCCCATGACCACCACCGAGACCGCCCTCCAGCTGCCTGCCGACGTCCAGGACCTGCTGTTCCGCCAGGCGCGCACGGCGAACAGCTTCAGCGACGAGCAGGTCACCGACGAGCAGCTCCGCGCGATCTACGAACTCATCAAGTGGGCGCCGACGTCGATGAACACCCAGCCGCTGCGGGCGCTCGTCATCCGTACCGACGAAGCGAAGCAGCGTCTGCTGCCCCTGATGTCCGAGGGCAACCGTGCCAAGACCGAGGCCGCCCCGCTGACCGTCGTGCTGGCCGCCGACGTCGACTTCCACGAGAACCTGCCCCAGCTGTTCCCGCACTTTCCCGGCGCCAAGGACGTCTTCAGCGAGGAGCCGGGCAGGGTCGAGGTCGCGAAGCTGAACACCTCGCTGCAGATCGGCTACTTCATCATCGGCGTGCGCGCCGCCGGGCTGGCCGCCGGCCCGATGACCGGTTTCGACGCCGAGGGCGTGGACAAGGAGTTCTTCGCCGACCGGCCGTGGAAGTCGCTCGTCGTGGTGAACATCGGCAAGCCGGGCGAGAACCCGTGGTTCGACCGCCTGCCGCGGCTGGCCTTCGACGAGGTCGTCGAGTCGCTCTGACCTGCGTGTTGTCCCTCGCGTAATGCGGATGAGGCCGGGCACCGGCGGCAGATAACATGACGGAGATGTCAACAGCAGTTGGCATCTCCGTCATCCGTCTCCGAGGAGCCGACCGTGTCCCAGCAGCCCCCAGTTTCCGTCGTACCCGCCGCGCGCGTGGTGGTACCGGCGGGCACTACGGCCGGGGCCGCGGTCCGCGAAGCGGGATTGCCGACCAAGGGGCCGGACACCGTCGTCGTGGTGCGCGACGCCGAGGGCAAGCTGCGGGACCTTTCCTGGGCGCCGGAAGCCGGCGCCGAGGTCGAGCCGGTCGCGGCGAGCACCGAGGACGGCCGCAGCGTCATCCGCCACTCGGCGGCGCATGTGCTCGCCCAGGCGGTGCAGCAGCAGTTCCCGGACGCCAAGCTCGGCATCGGGCCGCCGGTGAAGGACGGGTTCTACTACGACTTCGCCGTGGACACCCCGTTCACCCCGGAGGACCTGCAGGCGCTGGAAAAGCGCATGAAGCAGATCGTCAAGGGCGCCCAGCAGTTCTCCCGCCGCGTGTTCGACTCCGTCGACGAGGCGAAGAAGGAGCTCGCCGACGAGCCGTTCAAGCTCGAGCTCGTCGACCTCAAGTCCGAAGTGGACACTTCCGAGGTGATGGAGGTCGGCGAGGGTGAGCTGACCATCTACGACAACCTCGACCCGCGCACCAAGGAGAAGGTCTGGGGCGACCTGTGCCGCGGCCCGCACGTGCCGACCACGAAGTTCATCCCGGCGTTCAAGCTGACCAGGGTCGCCGCGGCGTACTGGCGGGGGAGCGAGAAGAACCCGCAGCTGCAACGGATCTACGGCACCGCGTGGGAGTCGGCCGAGGCGCAGGACGCCTACCTGGAGCGGCTCGCCGAGGCAGAGCGGCGTGACCACCGCAAGCTCGGCGCGGAGCTGGACCTGTTCTCGTTCCCGGACGAGATCGGCTCCGGGCTCGCCGTGTTCCACCCCAAGGGCGGCATCATCCGCCAGGAGCTGGAGGACTACTCGCGGCGCCGCCACGTCGAGGCGGGCTACGAGTTCGTCTACTCGCCGCACATCACCAAGGGCACGCTCTTCGAGACCTCGGGGCACCTGGACTGGTATCGCGACGGCATGTACCCGGCGATGCACCTGGACGCCGAACTGGACGACGAGGGCAACGTCCGCAAGCCCGGCCAGGACTACTACCTCAAGCCGATGAACTGCCCGTTCCACGACCTGATCTTCCGCTCGCGCGGCCGGTCGTACCGGGAACTCCCGCTGCGGATGTTCGAGTTCGGCTCGGTGTACCGCTACGAGAAGTCCGGTGTGGTGCACGGGCTGACTCGCGTTCGCGGTATGACGCAGGACGACGCGCACATCTTCTGCACCCCCGAGCAGGTGCCCGGTGAGCTGAAGTCGTTGCTGGACTTCGTGCTGAACCTGTTGCGCGACTACGGTCTCGACGACTTTTACCTGGAGCTGTCGACCCGCAACGACGAGAAGTACGTCGGCACCGACGAGATGTGGGCCGAGGCGACCGAGGTGCTGCGGGTGGCCGCCGAGGACTCCGGGCTGGAGCTGGTGCCGGATCCGGGCGGCGCGGCGTTCTACGGCCCGAAGATCTCCGTGCAGGCCAAGGACGCGCTGGGCCGCACCTGGCAGATGTCGACCATCCAGCTGGACTTCAACCTTCCCAAGCTGTTCGAGCTGGAGTACACCGCGGCCGACGGCTCGCGGCAGCAGCCGGTGATGATCCACCGCGCGTTGTTCGGCTCGATCGAGCGGTTCTTCGGGGTGCTCACCGAGCATTACGCCGGTGCGTTCCCGGCGTGGCTTTCGCCGGTGCAGGTGGTCGGCATCCCGATCACCGCCGATCAGGTGGAGCACCTGCAGGGTGTGGAGAAGGCGTTGCGCGCCAAGGGAATCCGCGCGCAGGTCGACGCGAGTGACGACCGGATGCAGAAGAAGATCCGCACCCACACCACGCAGAAGGTGCCCTTCATGCTGCTGGCCGGGGCGAAGGATGTGGAGGCGGGCGCGGTCTCGTTCCGGTTCCGTGACGGTACCCAGGTCAACGGCGTGCCCGTCGCTGACGCGGTCGAGGCGGTCGCCGGCTGGATTGCCCGCCGGGAGAACAGTTCGCCCTCGGCCGAGGCGCTGGAGACGATCCTTCGGTGAGTGCGGCGGAAGGTCCCGATCTCGTCGAGCAGGACGGGATCGGGGTCCCGGACGCCTTGCAGCGGCTGTGGACCCCGCATCGGCTCGCCTACGTCCAAAGTGGAGTGAAGGCGGACGAGGGCTGTCCATTCTGCACACTGCCGGCGAAGGATGACGAGACCGCGCTGATCCTGGCGCGCGGGGAACTGGTGTACGCGGTGCTGAACCTGTATCCGTACAACCCCGGTCATCTCATGGTGGTGCCCTACCGGCACATCCCGGACTACACGGACCTGACGCCGGAGGAGACGCGCGAGTTCGCGGAGTTCACCCAGCACGCGATGCGCGTCGTGCGCGCGGTTTCCGCCGCGCACGGGTTCAACATCGGGATGAACCAGGGCGTCGTCGCCGGGGCCGGGATCGCCGCGCACCTGCATCAGCACGTCGTGCCGCGCTGGGGCGGGGATTCGAACTTCATGCCGGTGGTGGGTCACACGAAGGTGCTGCCACAGCTACTCGGCCAAACCCGGAAGCTCCTCGCCGACGCCTGGTAGGCCCTGGCTCAAGCGCCCCAATGTGGCGTTCGGTGCGTTGGACGCACCCAATGCCACATTGGGGTTTCTCGGGAGGTGCGGGGGGTGCGGTTTTGCTGGTGGGCGCTTTCCGGGAGCTTGGTGAGGTGGTGAAGGGGTCCTTCACGGCCTGCGGTGGGTCCGGGGATGTGTTGCGAACGCTCCGTTCGGGACGTTCATCGTCGGCAACGGAGCGTTCGCGACATCGGGCGAGGGGTGTCGGCTCGTGCGCGGGAAGTCCGAGGGACGCCCTGGGTGCGTCCACCGCACCCAGGGACGCCCTTGTCGCACCCCCAGCCAGCGCACCGAAGGCGTCCTACAACACAACCGGCAACACTCAGGGCCCCAGAACCCTTAGCGAGAAAACCTCATGGGGCGCTCGGACGCGGGGGCCGGGCTCAGCCCTGGAGGTAGGCCTGCAGCTCGATGTCGATCTTGACCTTCTCGGACAGGAAGGCGTTGCCCTCCGGGCCGATGCCGAAGTCGCGGCGGTTCACCGTCGCGCTGGCGGACACGCCGAGCGTGGTCGCGTTGTTGTTGGCCGGGTTGACGCCGATGCCGTTGAACT
Source organism: Amycolatopsis sp. NPDC058986 (assembly GCF_042741125.1). NCBI lineage: Bacteria > Bacillati > Actinomycetota > Actinomycetes > Pseudonocardiales > Pseudonocardiaceae > Amycolatopsis > Amycolatopsis sp. NPDC058986. The sequence continues at coordinate 97,948 of NZ_JBHYJW010000001.1, forward strand.
CCGCCTCGAGCGTCACCGGGACGGTCTTGCCGCGCCAGGTCAGCTCACCGTCGAGGAGGTAGTCGTCGCCGCCCTCGGCGCGGATCCCGGTCGAGGTGAAGGTGATGGTCGGGTGCTCGGCGACGTGGAAGAAGTCCTCCGCCTTGAGGTGCTCGTCGCGGCCGTCGACGCCGCTGGCCACCGAGGCGGCGTCGATCTCGACAGTCACCGACGACCCGAGGATGTCGTCCGCGGTCACGACGGTGCCGGTGAACGCGGTGAAGTTGCCGCGCGACTTCGCCAGGCCCAGGTGCTTGACGGTGTAGGCGATGTTCGAGTGCGCGGTGTCGATCGTCCACTTGCCGGCGACGTAGCCGGGGATCTCCGTGGTGGCGGTCATCAAGTCTCCAGTGGTTCTACGTGGTGGGTCCAGGTTCGCGCCCATCTGGTTGAGCGCTCAATCGAAGTGTAGCGCTACCTAGTTGAGTCCTCAACTAGAGGTACTATGGGAGCCATGTCCGAAACTCGATGGCTCACGGCGGGGGAGCAGAAGGTCTGGCGCGAATTCGGTCAGGCGATCGCGATGCTCCAGGCGCATCTGGAAGGCCAGCTGCAGCACGACTCGGGCATGCCCTATACCTACTACGAGGTTCTCGTCGCGTTGTCCGAGGCCCCCGGCCGCAGGCTGCGGATGAGCGAACTCGCCGACAAGCGACGTTCGTCACGCAGCAGGTTGTCCCACGCCGTGTCCCGGCTGGAGGCGAACGGCTGGGTCCGCCGGGAGTCCTGCCCGACCGACAAGCGGGGGGCGTGGGCGGTGCTGACGAAGGAAGGCTTCGCCGCGCTCGCGGAGGCGGCGCCCGGACACGTCGATGCCGTCCGCGAGAGCGTCTTCGACCCGCTGACCGAGGAACAAGTGGCCGCGCTGGGCGAGATCAGCGCCGCGATCCGGCGGCAGCTTTCGCCGCGGTGCGCGGCGGCCGTCGCGGCCGAGGAGGCCGCCGAGTACGCGGGCGAGGTCGTCGAGCTGCCGAAATCCAGCTGACCCCGGCGGGTCGGGGGCGGGTACGCGGGCGTCGCCGGGTGGTGTCGATAGGCTTCGCACGCCCACCCGAACCGGCAGCCAGGTGCAACCAGAGAACCGATGCTCAACATCTTCGCGCGTACGTCCGTTTCCCGCGTCACCGATCCGATCGGCCAGGCGCTGGTCAGGGCTGGGCTGACCCCGAACGTCATGACCGTCGTGGGCACCGCGTGCGCGATGGTGTCCGCGCTGGTGTTCTTCCCGAACGGCATGCTGCTGTGGGGCACGTTCACGGTGTGGGGCTTCGCCATGCTGGACCTGCTCGACGGCGCGATGGCCAGGGCCCGTGGCTACGGGACGCCGTTCGGCGCGGTGCTGGACGCGACCTGCGACAGGCTGGTCGACGGGGCGCTGTTCGCGGCGATCGCCTGGTGGTGCTTCGTCCGCGCGGGGAACGAGCGGGCCGCGGCCGCCGCGTTGATCTGCCTCGTCCTCGCCCAGGTCATTTCGTACGTCAAGGCCCGTGCGGAGGCGTCGGGGCTCGAGGCCGACGGCGGCCTGGTCGAACGGGCCGAGCGGCTGATCATCGCCCTGGTCGGCACCGGGCTGCAGGGCTTCGGCGTGCCGTACGCGGTCGAGGTGTCGCTGTGGCTGCTCGCCGTGCTGTCGGTGGTGACCCTGCTGCAACGGGCCGCGGCGGTGGCCGCGGCCGCGCGGGCGGCGCGGCCCGGTGACGCGCGGCCCGGTGACGCGCGGCCCGGTGACGCGCGGCCAGGAGGGGCGCGACCATGACGACGCTGTCCGAGCGGTTGAGCGCGTTCGGCTACCTGACGGCCTGGCGGCTGGCGGGCTGGATGCCGCGTTCCTTCGGCTCGGCGGTGTTCTCGCTCGGCGCGGATCTGGCGGTGCGGCGCGACGGCGGCGGCGTCCGGCAGCTGCGGCGCAATCTCCAGCGGGTGGTGCCCCAGGCGGACGGCAAGGAACTCGACGAGCTGACGCGCCGGGCGATGCGGTCGTACGCGCGCTACTGGTTCGAGACGTTCCGGATGCCTTCGACGGACCAGGCCGAGATCCGCGGAAAGGTCATCGCCACCGGCGCGGAGAACATCGACGCCGCGCTCGCCGAGGGCAACGGCGCGGTGATCGCCTTGCCGCACACGGGAAACTGGGACGCCGCCGGGGTCTGGCTCGCCGGGCACACCGGCGGGTTCACCACGGTCGTGGAGCGGCTCAAACCCGAGTCGCTGTACCGCAGGTTCGTGGCCTACCGCGAGTCCCTCGGCTTCGAGATCGTGCCGCTGACCGGGGACAGCTCCAGCATGCGGGTCCTGCTGAGCCGGTTGCGCGAGAACAAGGTCGTCTGCCTGGTCGGGGACAGGGATCTCTCCGGCAGCGGTGTCCCGGTGAAGTTCTTCGGCGAGCAGGCGCGGCTGCCGATGGGCCCGGCCCGGCTCGCCGCGACCACGGGCGCGGCGCTCATCCCGGCCGGGTGCTGGTTCACCGAGGACGGCTGGGAGGTGCGGATGCACCCGCGCATCCGGGTCACCAACCGGGCCGAGGTACCCGCGGCGACCCAGGCGCTGGCGGACATCTTCGCCGCCGACATCGCCGCGCACCCGGCGGACTGGCACATGCTCCAGAAGTTCTGGCCCGCCGACCTCGAAGCCGCCGAACAGCTCAGTGCCAGCGAAGCGAGCTGACGTGGACTCCCCGCCGGCACACGTGATGAACATCGGCATCGTGTGCCCGTACTCCTTCGACGTACCCGGTGGCGTGCAGGGGCACGTGCTCGACCTCGCGAAGGCGCTGATCGCGCGTGGCCACCGGGTGTCGGTGCTCGCGCCCGCCGACGAGGACGCCGTCCTGCCGGAGTTCGTCTGTCCCGCCGGGAAGGCGCTCGGTATCCCGTACAACGGGTCGGTCGCGCGGCTGCAGTTCGGCCCGGTGTCCTACGCGCGCGTGCGGCGCTGGCTGCGCGAGAACGATTTCGATGTGCTGCATCTGCACGAGCCCGCGGCGCCCAGCCTTTCGCTGCTGGCGCTGATGGTCGCCGACGGGCCGATCGTCGCCACCTTCCACACGGCCACCCCGCGCTCCCGCACCCTTTCCGCGTTCCAGCCGGTGCTGCGGCCGCTGCTGGAGAAGATCACCGCGCGGATCGCCGTCTCCGCCCTCGCCCGTCGGGTCCAGGTGGAGCACGCTGGCGGGGACGCGGTGGAGATCCCCAACGGCGTCGACGCCGGTTTCTTCGCCCGCGCGACCCCGCTGGACGGCTATCCGCGGGCCGGTGGGACGGTCGGGTTCGTCGGCCGGTTCACCGAGCCACGCAAGGGAATGGGCGTGCTGCTGGCGGCGTCGCGGATGCTGCTGGACGAGTTCGAGGACCTGCGGCTGCTCGTCGTCGGCCGCGGTGATCCCGACGAACTGCGCCGGGAGGCGGGGCCCGAGCTGGCGCCGCACATCGAGCTGCTGGGACAGGCCGACGACGAGACGAAGGCCCGCGCGCTGCGCAGTGTCGACGTCTACTGCGCGCCGAACACCGGGGGCGAGAGCTTCGGCATGATTCTCACCGAAGCGATGGCCGCGGGGACGCCGGTGCTCGCCAGCGGCCTCGACTCGTTCCGCCGGGTGCTCGACGACGGAAAGGCCGGGATGCTCGTCGAAACCGGAGACGCCGCCGCGCTCGCGGGCGGACTGCGGGAGCTGCTCGGCGACCCGGCCCGCCGGGCCTCGCTCGCGGCCGCGGCGGGGGAGCGGGTCGCGATGTACGACTGGCCGGTGGTCGTCACCCAGGTGCTGAGGGTCTACGAGACCGCCGTCGCGGCCGACCCTCGCCGGGTCGGCGCCACGGATCGGGAGCCCGCGCGGTGACAGTGCTGGGCTGGCTGCTGCCCGCGGTGGCGGCGATCGTCGTACTGGGCGGGCTGTTCCTGCTCGCGACCGCGAACCGGCTCGACCGGCTGCACATCCGGACCGACGCGGGCTGGGCGGCGCTCGACGCCGCGTTGGCCCGCCGGGCGGTGGTCGCCCGCGCGGCCGCCGCCGTCCTCGGTGAGGACGATCTGCGTACCGCGGCCGAACGCGCCGAATCGGCGGCGCGGCCGGACCGGGAGGCCGAGGAGAACGAGCTGACACTGCGGCTCGCGCGGGTCGACCGGGTCCGCCTCCCCGCCGCGCTGGCCGGGGAACTGACCGACGCCGAACACCGTGTCGTCATCGCCCGCCGCGTCCACAACGACGCCGTCCGCGACACGTTGACCCTGCGCCGCCGCCGTAAGGTCCGCTACTTCGGCCTCGCCGGCACCGCGCCGCTCCCCGAATACTTCGAAATCGCCGAACCCGACCTCTGAACACGCGAGATCTCCGTCTGATCACGCGAGAACGCGATCCGATCACGCGAGGTCTCCGAATCGGGTCCGGCGGCGTCACGTGTGCAGGCGGAGATTTCCCGTGTCTGGATGGAGATCTCGCGTGATCGGGCGGAGACTGAGCGCATGACTGGAGCGGAGGCGTGCGAAGTCGCGCATGGGAAGGCCGAAGCGGAGCACGAGAGGCGGACGCTCGTCGCGGTGTTCGCCTCGCCGGTGGCGCGCTATCTGCTCGCGTACGGTCGCGACGTCGGCTATGACGTCGTGCTGTTCGAGCCCGACGCGGCCCGCGCGACCGATGTGCCGGAGGATTTCGAGACGAGCACGACGTTGCCCGAACTCGACGACACCGCCGACGTCGTCGTCACCGACCACCACCGCCCCGAGCTGGGCCCGGCGCTCCAGACGGCGTTGACCGGCCGGGCCCGCTGGATCGGGGTGCTCGGCAACCCCCGGCATCCCGGCCCGCACGTGGCCGCGCTGAAGGCACTCGGCGTGCCGGAGCCGGCCATCGCTCGGGTGCACCGGCCGGTCGGGCTCAACATCGGGTCCCGCACCCCGCCGGAGATCGCGATCGCGACGATCGCCGGGCTGATCGCCGACCGGACCGGACGCCCCGGCGGGTTCGCGTTCTAGGGGTCGCGTGCTACCGGGCGGCGACTCCTTCCGGCATCGGCTCGAACCGGGCGTGGCGCCGGGTGAACGTCGCCGTGCCCGAGGTCATCGAGCGCAGGTCGATCAGGTACCGCAGGAGCTCCGCCGCGGGCACCTCGGCCCTGATCATCGTGCGGCCGCCCTGGCCGGACTCCGTCCCGAGCACCCGCCCGCGCCGGGACGAGAGATCGCCGAGCACCGTCCCGAGGTGGTCGTCCGGGAGGTGGATGGCGACCTCCTCCAGCGGTTCGAGCAGCGTGACGTGCCCGGCGGCGGCCGCCTCGCGCAGGGCGAGGGCACCCGCGGTCTGGAACGCGGCGTCGGAGGAGTCGACGCTGTGCGCCTTGCCGTCGACGAGCGTGACCCGCACGTCGATGACCGGATGCCCGTCGACGAGCCCGCGCTGCAGCTGGGCCCGCACGCCCTTCTCCACGCTCGGGATGAACTGGTGCGGCACCGCGCCGCCGACGACCTTGTCGACGAACTCGAACCCGCCGCCGCGCGGCAGCGGTTCGACTTCGATGTCGCACACCGCGAACTGCCCGTGCCCGCCGGACTGCTTCACGTGCCTGCCGTGTCCTTTGGCGGGTTTCGCGAACGTCGAGCGCAGGCTGATCTTCACCGGTTCGGTGTCGACGTCGGCACCGCCCGCCCGCAGCCGCGAGAGCACGACGTCGGCGTGTGCCTCGCCCATGCACCACAGCACCAGCTGATTGGTCTCGGCGTTGCGGTCCAGCCGCAGGGTCGGATCACCCGCGACGAGCCGGGAAAGGTTGCGTGCCAACGTGTCCTCGTCGCTGCGGGTCTTAGCCACGACGGCGACCGGCAGCAGGGGTTCCGGCATCGCCCACGGCCGCATCAGCAGGGGTTCCTCCGGATACGACACGGTGTCGCCGGTTTCCGCCGAGCCGACCTTGGTCAGCGCGCAGAGATCGCCCGCGACGCAGTACGGGACCTCGCGCAGGTTCGCGCCCAGCGGCGAATAGAGGTGCGCGACGCGTTCGTCGGCGTCGTGGTCCTCGTGGCCGCGTTCGGCGAGCCCGTGCCCCGAGACGTGTACCGGCCGTTCCGGGCGCAGGGTCCCGGAAAACACCCGCACCAGTGACACCCGGCCGACGTAGGAATCGACCGCGGTCCGCACAACCTCGGCGGCCAGCGGCCCGTCGGGGTCGGCCTTCAGGTCGGTGTGCGGCGCGCCGTCGGGCGAGGTGACGTCGGGCGGCGTGTGCTCCAGCGGCGAGGGGAAGGCGCGGACGACCCCGTCGAGGATCTCGGCCAGCCCGACGCCGGTCTGCGAGCACACCGGGATCACCGGATGGAAGGTACCCCGTGCCACCGCGGTCTCCAGATCGGCGATGAGCGTGTCCTCGGCGATCTCCTCGCCGGCGAGGTACCGGTCCATCAGGGTCTCGTCCTCGCTCTCGGCGATGACGCCTTCGATCAGCTCGTTGCGTGCCTGCTCCATCCTGGCGAGGTCGGCCGGGTCGGGCTCGGCCACGCGCGGTGGGTGACCCGCCGAGTAGTCGAAGTACCGTTGCGTGATCAGGCCGACGAGCCCGTCGCCCGCGGGCAGGTAGAGCGGGAGCACCCCCGCCCCGAACGCCGCCTGGCAGGCGGCGATCTCGGCCGCCGGGTCGGCGCGGTGGTGGTCGAGCCGGGAGACGACGACGGCGCGGGGCATCCCGACGGCGGCGCACTCCTCCCACACCGCGACCGTGGCCGCGTCGACGCCTTCCGCCGCGCACACCACGAACAAGGCGGCGTCGGCCGCGCGGAGCCCGGCGCGCAGTTCCCCGACGAAGTCCGCGTAGCCCGGGGTGTCGATCAGGTTGATCTTGTACCCGTTGTGCAGCACCGGGGCCACGGCCAGCCCGACCGAACGTTGCTGGCGTACCGCGGCGGGGTCGTGATCGCACACGGTGGTGCCCTCCACGACGGAACCGGCCCGAGGCACGGTGCCGGACGCGGCGAGCAGCGCTTCGGTCAGCGTGGTCTTCCCGGAACCGGAGGGCCCGACGAGCACGACGTTGCGGACCTTCGCGGGGTCGTCCACAGCGACGGCGGCCCCGGGATCGGAGTTCCTGCTCTGCTTTTCGGCCATGGCGGCCTCCTCACCGGACGGCTCTGGAACCAGCTGTGTCCCCGATCACACACCCGTGGCCCTGGTCCCGGCAAGGTGAGGGCGCCGGGACCAGCCGAATGGCCAGCTTTCGCGCTATGCTCACGGCTGCTCGCGGAGCGTGGCGGAACGGCTCGGGCGATCTCGGGGGAAGCGATGGCGCTCACCAGGAGGACCTTTCTCACCGCGGCGGGTGCGGTGCCGGCCGCGGTGGCCACCGGGGACGGGTGGCCCGGCGCGGATCGCTGGGAACGGCTGCGGCGCCGGCTGTCCGGTCCGCTGTACCGGCCCGGCGAACCGGACTACGACACCGCCCGCCAGGGCTTCATGGCGCTGTACGACCGGCGGCCCGCCGCTGTGGCGCGCTGCCTGCGCGCCGAGGACGTCCAGGCCTGCGTCGGGTTCGCCGCGGAGTACGGGCTCCCGATCTCCGCGCGCAGCGGCGGGAACAGCTACGCCGGATACTCCACTGTGGACGGTGGGCTGGTCGTCGATCTGAGCCGGATGACCACGGTGCGGCCGCGGCCGGACGGGCAGGCCGAGGTCGCTCCCGGTGCCCGGCTGGGCCCCGTCTACACGATGCTCGGCGCCGCCGGACGCCTGCTGCCCGGCGGCACGTGTCCCGCCGTCGCCATCAGCGGGCTGGCGCTCGGTGGCGGAATCGGTGTCGTGGCGAAGAAGTACGGCCTCACCTGTGATCACCTCGTCTCGGCGCGGGTGGTCACCGCGGACGGGCGGCTGCGGACCGTGTCCGCGGCGTCGGAGCCGGACCTGTTCTGGGCGCTGCGGGGCGGTGGTGGCGGGAACTTCGGCATCGTCACGTCCTTCACCTTCCGCACCGTGCCGGTGCCGGACCTGAGTACGTTCCGGCTGGAGTTCCCGCGCGGCACGATGGCGGCCCTGCTGGCGGTGTGGCCGCGCTGGCAGCACGCCATGCCCGACGAGCTCTGGGCGAACTGCGATCTGTTCGGCGACGGCCGGGTCGTCGCGAGTGGCTGCCTGACCGGGCCGGTGGGGAGACTGCGGCCGCTGGTGGACGAACTCGTGCGCCGGGTCGGGACGCGACCGGTGGATCGCACCGAGCGGGAGCGGGACTACCTGGCGGCGATGGCGTACTACGCGGGCTGCACGGATCTCGCCGGGCCGGGCTGCGCGCCGTCGTGGAACGGCGGGGGCGGGGCGCTCGGGCGGGGCAGGTACGTGGCGGCGTCGCGGATGCTGCGGCGTCCGGTCACCGACCCGGACGCGGTCGCGCGCCTGCTGACCAGCGATCCGGCGCTGCACACGATCGTCGACGGTTTCGGCGGCGCGATCGCGGCGGTGCGGCCGGAGGATTCGGCGTTCCCGCATCGCGACGCGCTGGCGAGTATCCAGGTCCTGCGCGACGTCGAGCAGGTGGACGGCGGCGAGGCCGCGGCGCGACGCGCGGTCGGTGTGGTGCGGGACGGGCTGGGGGAGGACGTCGGCACCACCGGGTACGTCAACTACATCGACCCGGAGATGCCTGACTGGGCGCGGGCCTACTACGGGCGGAACCTGCCACGCCTGCGTGCCGTCGCGGGCCGCTACGACCCGGACCGTCTCTTCGCCTTCCCGCAGGGAGTGGACTGACCGCGAAGTGGACTGGCCAGATAGTGGCCTACTGGCCTGCTTCAGCGGTCCACAATCGGCTTACGCTCGTGGGGTAACCACCGTGTTCCCCGAAAGGTCCAGCCGTGTCTGAAGTCCAGTCCACCCCAGCCGTCCAGCCCGAGACGGGTACCGCCAAGGTGAAGCGCGGGATGGCGGAGATGCTCAAGGGTGGCGTCATCATGGATGTCGTCACCGCCGAGCAGGCGAAGATCGCCGAGGATGCCGGCGCGGTCGCGGTGATGGCGCTCGAGCGGGTGCCCGCGGACATCCGCGCGCAGGGCGGCGTCGCGCGGATGAGCGACCCCGACCTCATCGACGGCATCATCGAAGCCGTCTCGATCCCGGTGATGGCGAAGGCCCGCATCGGCCACTTCGTCGAGGCGCAGGTGCTGCAGTCGCTGGGTGTCGACTACATCGACGAGTCGGAGGTGCTGACGCCCGCGGACTACGCGAACCACATCGACAAGTGGGCGTTCACCGTGCCGTTCGTGTGCGGGGCGACGAACCTGGGCGAGGCACTGCGCCGGATCACCGAGGGCGCGGCGATGATCCGCTCGAAGGGCGAGGCGGGCACCGGCGACGTCTCCAACGCGACGACACACATGCGGCAGATCCGCGCGGAGATCCGGAAGCTGTCGTCGCTGCCCGAGGACGAGCTGTTCGTCGCGGCGAAGGAGCTGCAGGCGCCGTACGAGCTGGTCAAGGAGGTCGCAGAGAAGGGCAAGCTGCCGGTGGTGCTGTTCACCGCGGGCGGCATCGCGACCCCGGCCGACGCGGCGATGATGATGCAGCTGGGCGCCGAGGGCGTGTTCGTCGGCTCCGGCATCTTCAAGTCGGGCAACCCCGCGCAGCGCGCCGAGGCGATCGTGAAGGCCACGACCTTCCACGACGACCCGGACGTCATCGCGAAGGTGTCGCGTGGCCTCGGTGAGGCGATGGTCGGCATCAACGTCGAGGACCTGCCCGAGCCGCACCGGCTCGCCGAGCGCGGCTGGTAAAGCCACCCAGGTCGATCGAGAGCCCCGTGGACGGTCGTCCACGGGGCCTCCGGCGATTGATCATTCGCCTGGGTGGTAGCTCCGCTCGATATGGCCGTGGAGGTCGTCGGGATGGAAGTAGACGGGCCGGAGGTTGCCGCTCGCGTACCGTTCGACTTGGTCGGTGAAGTGCGGCGAGTCGGGGTGTCCGCTCGCGCCGCCCTCCCGCACCGCCCTGGCACGTAGCCTCGGCCCGAATTCCACGACCGCCACGAATGTGTTGCCACTGGTGCCGTAGAAGCGCTTCGTGGTGCCACCGGACGGTTCCGGCTGGCGTTTCGCCCCGAACGAGGCGAGGGAACCCCACGACCCGGAGACGAAAGGCACCGGGGTGCTCGGTTTCGCGTCGTCGAACTTCTGGTCGATCGCGTCGTCGAGGCGCTGAAAGCGGTTGATCTCTCCCCAGGGCACCTGCCAGCCGCCGAAATCGTGCGTGAGCCGGTCCATCGCCGCTTCCAGCGATGCGAGTCGCTGCTCATCGGTGTCATGTGGCCCCGTGGCCCAGAACACGGCCAGCGAAGTCGCCGTCGAGTCCGTGTCCCAGCGATAGTCCCAGTCACGCAGCAGGCGGATCGGGCCGGCGAGCTTCGCCTTTCGGGGGTTGTCCCCGGGTAGTTTGTTCCACGACTCGACCAGCTGCGGGACGAGACCGCTCACCGGCTCCCCATTACCCGCGTCAGGGGCGAAGGCGGGAATGTGGGAATCGAAGGCGACGTCGCGCAGGGTCTGGGGGGTGAAGACATTCCTCGTTGTCAGCAACTGGGCGGCATGCGGTCCGCGTTCGGTCTCACCGGCTTGGTCGAAGTATCGCGGATAATCGGTGGCTTGGGGGCTGTCCGGCCCGGCGCAGGTCCAGGGCCAGTTGTTCGAGTTGAACACCCAGCCGTTCTCCGGATTCACCGCCCGCGGTAGGTCCTCCAGGCGGTGCAGCCCCTGCCAGTCGGTGGCCGGATCGCTGCCGTCGACGGGTTTCGTGTAGTCGAAGCGATCGTCGCGGACCGGCATGAACTGCGGCATGAGGAAGGCGATTTCCCCCTTCGAGTCCGCGAATATCGTGTTGTTCGAGCTGTTGGCCTTGAATTCCGCCACCCGGATGTATTCCCGGTAGTCCCGCGCCTTGGTGCGCAGATAGCTTTGCTGCAGCGCCTCGACGGGCTTGTTCATCAGCGCGAACGCGATCCACTTGTCGTCCGCCTTGCCCACGATCGGGCCGTGATGCGTGGCGAAAGTGGTGAAGCCGCGCTGGGCCCGCCCGCCATCCGCGGTGCGATAGGTCAAGGTGATCGTCTTCGTCGTCACCGGACGCAACTCGGCGCCGTACCGGTAGAAAAGGCGGCCGTCCGCCGCCCGCACGATCGTCTCGGCGAACTCGTCGACGTTGTCGACGCCGGTCGACGTGTGCATCCAGCCCACGTTCGCGTTGAAACCCTGGTAGAGGAAGAACTGGCCCCAGGTGGCCGCGCCATAGGCGTTGAGCCCTTCGCCGCTTGTCACCTGCTGTTCCGAGCGGAAGTAGAAGGTGGTGTGCGGGTTGATCAGCAGCAGCGCGTGGCCGTCCCGTGTGCGGTCCGGCGCGATCGCGATGCCGTTCGAGCCCGTGGGCTCGCGCGGCGGTAACCCGGGCTCCGCATCGGTGGGCGCCACCGCGTTGTTGTCGTAGAAAGCTTGGAGCCGGGTCAGCGACGCTCGCGTGATGTCACCGCCGATGCTGCCTTCCGTGAAGCTCAGCGCCATCCAGGGCTCGAACCGGGTGATCACGAGCGGACGTACCCCGGGGTGCGTCGCGAGATAGTAGTTCAGCCCGTCCGCCCAGGCCTCCATCAGCTTGCGCAACCAGGCAGGGCAACGCGGATAGAGATCGCACTTCAGTACCTGGGGATCGACGAACAGCCGCTGGCGCAGGTCCTGCCAGATCGCGCTCTCGCCGTTGGCCTCGGCGAGCCGGCCGAGGTTGGTCAGATAGTTGACCTCGATCCGGTTGAAGTCGTCCTCGGCCTGGGCGTACATCATCCCGAACACGGCGTGGGCATCGGTCCTGCCGTGGACGTGCGGGATTCCCCAGTCGTCGCGGGTGATCGTCACCTGCTCCGCCTGCCGGCGCCAGCGAGCGAGATCGGGTGGCGGTTGCGCCGGATCGGCCGCCGCGCGGCCGGCCGGCAGGCTCGCCGTGACGGCGGCGGCCGCCGCTCCACCCAGGAACCGGCGTCGGCTCAGTCCTTCGTTCATGCGATGGTCCACCTTCCGCGGGCGTCGTGAGACGACAGACGACAGTGGTGCCGGAATTCAGTTGTATTCGGAGATCTCGACGGCGAAGGTGCCCGGTTCGAGCGCTTCGAAGATGTGCGGCACGTCGGCGGGGTAGCAGATGTAGTCGCCCGGCAGCAGCTCGACGGGGTCGTCCATGATGCCGACCCGCGCGCGGCCCGCGCACAGCACGGTGTGCTCGACGACGCCGGTCATGTGCGGGTCGGAGCGGCGCGGGGTGCCCGGCTCGGCGCGGACGACGTAGACGTCGCGGCGAGCGGCGGTCGGGCAGGCGCTGAGCAGAGTGCAGGCGTAGTCGGCGTGTTCGGCGAACACCGTGGGGCCCTTGCCCGCCCGGATCACGCGGACGCGTGGCCGGTCCGGTTCGACGAGCCGGGAGAACGGGACGTCGAGGGCCACGCCGAGCGCCCACAACGTCTCCACGCTGGGATTCCCGGTGCCCGATTCGAGCTGCGACAACGTGGACTTGGCCAGCCCGGCGCGGCGGGCGACCTCGGTCAGCGACAGCCCGGCGCGGGTGCGCTCGCGGCGCAGGGACGCGGCGATGATCTCCAGCGGTGCGCCGCCGTTGGGCGCACTGTCCTGCGACATGTGTTCGCTCCATCAGTCTTCCCGTTCGTCTTGACGAACAGGGGATGCGTTGTTCAGTATATGGCACTATGCGTTCGATTTGGCGAACACTCGATCGGGGCCTCGCACGGGACGTCGGGCTGGTCTGTCTGGCCGATTGTCTCGTGGGGGTCTCCTACGGTGCCATCACGGTGAGCTCCGGCTTCCCGCTCTGGGCGCCGATGCTGCTGTCCCTGCTGGTCTTCGCCGGCGCCTCCCAGTTCATGTTCGTCGGGATCGTGGCCTCCGGCGGCAACCCCCTCGCGGCGGTCGTCGCCGGGCTGCTGGTCAACGCGCGGCACGTGCCGTTCGGATTCGCCGTCGGGGACGTGCTCGGCAAGCGGTGGGCGGCCCGGATCGCGGGCAGTCACCTCATGATCGACGAGTCGGTGGCCTTCGCGCTCGCCCAGAAGGACGCGCAGCGCAGGCGGGCGGCCTACTGGGCCTGCGGGATCGGGCTGTTCGTCTGCTGGAACCTGGGGGTGCTGGCCGGGGCGTTCGCCGGAACGGCGATCAGCGACACCGACGTGTTCGGGCTGGACGCCGCGTTCCCCGCGGTCCTGCTCGCGCTGGTCCTGCCGTCGCTCAAGGACCGCGCGGCGCGGCTCCCGGTGCTCGTCGGCGTCGTGGTGGCACTGGCGACGACGCCGTTCCTGCCCGCCGGGCTCCCGGTGCTGCTCGCCCTGGTCGGCGTGCTGGCCGGGATCGCCGCCAAGGAACCGGGCGAGCGGACACGGGAACTGGAGGAGGTGCGCTGATGGACGGCGTGGAGCTGCTGGTCGCGACCGGAATCCTCGCCGCGGGGACGTTCGCCTTCCGCTTCGCCGGGCCGGTGCTGCGGAGCAAGGTGAAACTGTCGCCGAAGGCCGAGCGGCTGATGACGCTGGCGGCCGTCGTGCTGCTGGCCGCGCTCGTGGCGACCAGCGCGCTCGTGGCGGGGCACGGCTTCGCCGGGTTCGCCCGGCCCGCCGGGGTACTGGTCGGGGGAGTGCTCGCCTGGCGAAAGGCGCCGTTCGTCGCCGTGGTCGTCGCGGCCGCGGCCACCGCGGCGCTGCTGCGGCTGGCCGGGGTGCCCTGACCTGCTGTTCGCGCCGGTCCGGGGGCGGCCTAAGCTGGAGGGAAGGTCTTTTCGGGAGGTCGGGTGGCGATCACGTCCGGAGCGGCGCCGGTCATCGGCGTCCTCGCGTTGCAGGGCGATGTGCGGGAGCACATGGCGATGCTGGAACACGCCGGTGCACGGGCCACGGCGGTCCGTCGTCCCGCCGAATTGTCCGAAGTGGACGGTCTGGTGCTCCCCGGCGGCGAGTCGACCACGATGTCGCGGCTGCTGGAGAGCTTCGAACTGCTCGAGCCGCTGCGGGAACGGATCGGCGCCGGGATGCCCGCGTTCGGTTCGTGCGCGGGGATGATCCTGCTCGCGCGCCAGGCGCTGGACGGGCGTCCCGACCAGCAGCAGCTCGGCGGTCTCGACGTCGTCGTGCGGCGCAACGCGTTCGGCAGGCAGGTCGACTCGTTCGAGGCCGATCTCGACTTCGCCGGCATCGAGGGACCGCCGGTGCACGCGGTGTTCATCCGCGCCCCGTGGGTGGAAAAAGCGGGTGACGGTGTCGACGTGCTGGCCGAGGTCCCCGGGGAAACGGGCTCGGTCGCTAGGATCGTCGCGGTCCGGCAGGGGGCGGTGCTGGCGACCGCGTTCCATCCGGAGATCACCGGGGACGAGCGGGTGCACCGGCTGTTCGTGGACCTCGTGCGACAGCACGTCTGACGCGTACGCGTGCCCAGTGCCGGGCACGGAACGGATGGAGGAGAGATGAGCGGCCACTCCAAGTGGGCCACCACGAAGCACAAGAAGGCCAACCTCGACGCGAAGCGTGGCAAGCTTTTCGCGCGGTTGATCAAGAACATCGAGGTGGCCGCGCGGACCGGCACCGGTGGTGGCGACCCGGATGGCAACCCCACGCTCTACGACGCCATCCAGAAGGCGAAGAAGAACTCCGTCCCGCAGGACAACATCGAGCGCGCGCGCAAGCGCGGCGCCGGTGAAGAGGCCGGTGGCGCCGACTGGCAGACCATCACCTACGAGGGCTACGGCCCGAACGGCGTGGCGGTCCTGATCGAATGCCTCACCGACAACAAGAACCGGGCTGCGATGGAGGTGCGCACCGCGCTCACCCGCAACAACGGTTCGCTCGCCGACCCCGGCTCGGTGTCCTACATGTTCAACCGCAAGGGCGTGGTGATCATGCCCAAGGGCGAGGCCACCGAGGACGACGTCCTGATGGCGGTGCTCGACGCCGGTGCCGAGGAGGTCAACGACCTCGACGAGAATTTCGAGATCGTCTCCGAGGCCACCGACCTCTTCGCGGTGCGCAAGGCACTGCAGGAGGCCGGATTCGACTACGAGTCGGCGGACCCGACCTTCCTGCCTTCGGTCAGCGTGCCGCTGGACGCCGACGGCGCGAAGAAGGTCTTCAAGCTGATCGACGCGCTCGAAGACTGCGACGACGTCCAGAACGTCTACGCCAACTTCGATGTTTCGGACGAGGTTCTCGCCGAAGTCGGCTGACGGGTTTTCGTTGCGTAGCCGGAATCCTTGACACATCCGGAGATTTTCCGGGCGTGTGCACTGTCCGAGGACGCCGCCGTACGGCACAATGTCCGCCGTGACGACTCCAGCCCTCTCCTCCGCAGAACAGGAACTGATCACGTGGATCGAGTCCCAGGCGAAGGAGAGAGGCAACGCGGTCATCGCGGTTCCCAGTGACGACAAGGGTTCCGGCTACTGCTTCACCGCGTGCGCGTGGGCGCTGCACAACGTTCCGGAGGCGGTCGTGGTCGGCCTGCCGGAGCAGATGGCGCCCGTGCTGCTCGACGCCTATGTGGACCGTGCGGCCGCCGGGGAGATCTTCGAGGTCGGCAAGACGTACGAGGATTTCTTCGAAGGCGTCCCGGTGGTGTTCGAGCGCGTCGCCAAGGGGTACTACATGGAGTACTTCGGCAGCGCGTTCCTCGTCTATCCCGACGGCGACTTCCCGGCGCTGCAGCTGATCGTCGCGACCCCGGACGGGCATTTCCCCTGGCACGCCGACGCTCCGGAGGGCTTCGCCGAATGGCAGCCGGTGCTGACCGAGAGCGGCGCGCCGGAGAGCTGGCGCCCCGGCGTCGACGGCCCCTGATCCGGCCGCGCGTCTCCGCTCGGCATGTCCTGCGGGGCGCGGGCGGAAGCGGACGGTAGCCTTCACCTCGAACTGATGTTCGTCGAGGAGGAGACGCGTGCGCGTGCTCGGGGTCGACCCCGGTCTGACCAGATGTGGTCTCGGAGTGGTCGACGGCGGCAAGGGCCGCGCTGTCCGCTGCGTCGCCGTCGACGTGGTGCGCACACCCGCCGATGCCGAGCTGTCCCGGCGGCTGCTCGGGATCTCCGACGAGGTGGAACGCTGGCTGGACAAGTACAAACCGGCCGCGGTCGCGGTCGAGCGCGTCTTCGCCCAGCACAACGTGCGCACGGCGATGGGCACCGCGCAGGCAGGCGGGGTGGTCGCGCTCGCGGCCGCGAGGCGGGGCTTGCCGGTCGTGTTCCACACGCCGAGTGAGGTCAAGGCCGCGGTCACCGGGTCGGGCCGCGCGGACAAGGCGCAGGTCACCGGTATGGTGATGCGCCTGCTCAACCTCGAGGTCAAACCGAGCCCGGCGGACGCGGCGGACGCGCTCGCGCTGGCGATCTGCCACCTGTGGCGCGAGCCGATGCGGCAGCGGCTCGCCGAGGCCGAGGCCCGCGCCGCCGAGATCGCCCGGATCCACAAGGCGCGGCTGGCCGCGGCGGCCAAGGCCAGGCAGACGGGCCCGAAGAAGAACACAGGAGCGGCGCGATGATCTCCTCGGTACGCGGTGAAGTGCTTTCCGTCGGTCTGGACCATGTGGTGGTCGAGGTCGGCGGTGTCGGCTTCGCCGTGCAAGCGACCCCGTCCACCCTCGCGACGCTGCGGCGTGGCGAGGAGACCCGGCTGCACACCGCGCTCGTGGTCCGCGAGGACTCGTTGACGTTGTTCGGGTTCGCCGACACCGACGCGCGTGACCTGTTCTGGTTGCTGCAGACGGTGTCCGGGATCGGGCCCCGGCTCGCGCTGGCCACCCTCGCGGTGCTCGAACCGGACAAGCTGCGCGCCGCGCTCGTGGAAGGCAACATCACCGTGCTGACCCAGGTGCCCGGGATCGGCCGCAAGGGCGCCGAGCGGCTGAGCCTGGAACTGCGGGACAAGGTCACCGCGCTCGGTGGCGCCGAGGACGCGCCGTCGGTCGCGCCGAGCGCGGTACGGTCCGAGGTCGTGGAAGCGTTGGCAGGTCTCGGTTTCCCGGCGAAACAGGCCGAGCAGGCGGTGGACAAGGTGCTCGCCGACGGCGACGGGCACACGACGTCCACGGTGCTGCGCTCGGCGCTGGCCATGCTCGGGCGCAAGCGGTAGGGGCCCGTGGAATACGACGCCGTGACGGAGTACGAGCCGGACGACGAGACGCTGTCCGCGTTGCCGCAGACGGGGGAGCGGGACGTCGAGACCACGCTGCGCCCACGCAAGCTGGAGGAGTTCGTCGGCCAGCCGCGGGTCCGCGAACAGCTGGAACTCGTGCTGGAGAGCGCCCGGCGGCGCGGTGTCCCGCCGGACCACGTGCTGCTGTCCGGCCCGCCCGGTCTCGGCAAGACGAGCATGGCCATGATCGTCGCGGCCGAACTCGGCGCCGCCATCCGGATCACCTCCGGCCCGGCGCTGGAACGCGCGGGCGACCTCGCCGCGATGCTGTCCAACCTCGCGCCCGGCGACGTGCTGTTCATCGACGAGATCCACCGCATCGCCCGGCCCGCCGAGGAGATGCTGTACCTGGCGATGGAGGACTTCCGCGTCGACGTCGTCGTCGGCAAGGGACCCGGCGCCACCAGCATCCCGCTGGAGATCGCGCCGTTCACGCTGGTCGGCGCGACCACCCGGTCCGGCTCGCTCACCGGGCCGCTGCGCGACCGCTTCGGCTTCACCGGGCAGATGGAGTTCTACTCCGACAGCGAGCTGGAGCTGGTGGTGCGCCGGGCCGCGACGATCCTGGACATCCCCATCGACCGGGACGCCTGTGCCGAGATCGCCCGCCGCTCGCGAGGTACGCCACGCATCGCGAACCGGCTGCTCCGCCGGGTCCGCGATTACGCTGAGGTACGAGCGGACGGCGAGGCCACCCGTGAGGTGGCACGCGCGGCGCTCGCCGTCTACGACGTCGACGAGCTGGGGCTGGACCGGCTGGACCGGGCCGTGCTGTCGGCGCTGACGCGTTCGTTCGGCGGCGGGCCGGTCGGGATTTCGACGCTCGCGGTCGCGGTCGGTGAGGAGGCGACCACCGTGGAAGAGGTGTGTGAGCCCTATCTCGTGCGCGCCGGTATGCTCGCCCGGACGCCCCGTGGCCGGGTCGCTACCCCGGCCGCGTGGGAGCACCTCGGCCTGGTGCCGCCCGCTGACCCCGGACGGCCCGAACAGGGGGGCCCGACCCTGTTCGACCAGGACTGACGAGGCGTCGAACCGGGTACCTACAGACGGTGGGTGCTGGCGTTCTCGCCGGCACCTGGCACACTCGAACAAGAGCACATCCCGCCAAATCGGACGTATCGGCGAACATGCGGCGTCCGCCGAATGGAGAGTCATGAACCAGTTACTGCTGCCGTTGCTGCTGATGCTTGTCGTGGCGGTGCCACTCATCATGGGCACGCGCAAGCAGAAGAAGCAGGCCGCGGCGCAGAAGGAGCTCCAGGACAGCCTGGGCCCCGGCGACCGGGTGATGACCACCTCGGGCCTGTACGGGACCGTGGCCGACGCGAGCGGCGACACCACGATCGACATCGAGATCGCCCCCGGCGTCGTCACCACCTGGCTGCGGCTCGCGGTGCGCGAGAAGGTCCAGCCGACCGTCGAGGACGACACCACCGAGACCGAGGTCGCGGACGCCCCTGTCGAGGCGGACGTGAAGGCCGAGGTCAAGGAGGAGGCCAAGGACGAGCCCGTCGAGGCGACGTCGACCGCGCAGGTCGCGCCCCCGCTGGAGCACGGGAAGAAGTAACTTCCCCCGGCCGCTCACATCCCGACGAAAGTCGGTGTGTGGGTCAACGCCAGGCTCACGCAGCACCGAGTAAGGTCTCGGTGCTGCGTGCGTGTCGTCCTGGTCACGTCCACGGTCGCAGCCAAGCGCGCCTGACCGAAAACCGATGGGGAACACCCAGTCCGAGGAGACCGAAGCACAGTGCCAGCATCGGCCGGGCATCTCCGCCCGGGACGCTATCTCGCCTTGTTCGCCCTGATCGTCGTGGTGTTGTACGCCCTGGTGTTCTTCACCGGTGGCGGCAAGCCGACGCCGAAGCTCGGCATCGACCTGCAGGGCGGCACCCGGGTCACGCTCACCGCGCGCACTCCGGACGGCAGCACGCCGACGAAGGAGTCCCTCAACCAGGCTCGGCAGATCATCGAGAGCCGGGTCAACGGGATCGGCGTCGGCGGGACCGAGGTGCTCCTCGACGGCAACAACGTTGTCATCACGGTCCCCGGCTCGCAGGGCGACGAGGCGAAGAACCTGGGCAGGACGGCGAAACTGGGCTTCCGCAAGGTCGTCACGTCCCAGCCGGTGGCGCCGCAGCCGCAGCAGCAGCCGGGCCAGCAGCCCGGCCAGCCCCCGGCGACGGGCGCGCCCTCTTCGAACGCGACCCCGCCGCCCGCTTCGAGCGGCGCCCCGAGCACCAAGCCCGGCGGTGGCGGAGCTGCCGGCGCGCCCGCGCAGCAGCCGAGCGGCACGCCCGCTCCGCCGTCCTCGCAGGCCCCCGCGTCGCAGCCGGCCGACGGCTCGGTCGACGCGCAGGCCGCGAAGGAGATCCAGGAGGCCAAGGCGATCCGGCAGAACCCGGCGCTGGCCCCGGCCAACCCGAGCGATCCGGCCGCCCAGGCCGCGCAGAAGGCCGCCGCCGAGAAGGCGTTCGCCGCGCTGAACTGCACGCCGAACGCGAAGGACCCGCTGATCGGCAACGACGACCCGAAGCTGCCGCTGGTCGCCTGTGGTGACAAGGACACGAACAAGTACCTGCTGGAGCCGGAGTTCCTGCCCGGCACCGAGATCTCGAACGCCTCCTCGAACTACAACCGCGAACGCGGCCAGTGGGTGGTGGACCTGAGCTTCAAGAGCGCGGGCACGAAGGTCTGGGCCGACTTCACCTCGAAGAACACCAACCAGCAGGCGGCGTTCGTGCTCGACACCAACGTCGTGTCGGCGCCGACCATCCAGGTCGCGATCCTCGACGGCAACACCCAGATCACCGGCAAGTTCACCCAGACCGAGGCGAAGCAGCTGTCGGACATCCTCAAGTACGGCTCGCTGCCGCTGTCGTTCGCCTCATCGGACGCGACGACCGTGTCGGCCACGCTCGGCCTCGCCTCGCTGCAGGCCGGTCTGATCGCGGGCGGCATCGGCCTGCTGGTGGTGTTCATCTACTGCCTGTTCTACTACCGGCTGCTCGGCATCCTGACGATCCTGTCGCTCGGCCTGTCCGGGTTGCTGGTCTACGCGGTGCTGGTGCTGCTGGGCCGCTGGATCGGCTACACCCTCGACCTCGCGGGCGTCGCCGGTCTGATCATCGCCATCGGTATCACGGCGGACTCGTTCGTCATCTACTTCGAACGATTGAAGGACGAGATCCGCGAAGGCAGAACATTCCGTTCCGCCGTGCCACGAGGCTGGGTCCGGGCCCGGCGCACGATCCTGGCCTCCGACGGCGTGAGCTTCCTGGCGGCGGCGATCCTGTACATCATCGCGGTCGGCGACGTGAAGGGCTTCGCGTTCACCCTCGGTATGTCCACGGTGCTCGACCTGGTGGTGGTCTACCTGGTGACGCATCCGCTGGTCGCGATGGTGTCGACGTCGAAGTCGAAGTTCCTGTCCAACCCGAAGCATCTCGGCCTCGGGGCCGTGCAGCAGGTGGGTTCGCAGCGCAAGCCGGCTCGCGTCGGCCGCGCGCACGTGAAGGAGGCCTGACGTGGGCGTTGACGAGCTGGGCACGGACGCCGAGGCTGCCAAGCCCGCGCCTGCCAAGAAGGAGAGCCTCTTCCACCGGCTCCACGTCGGCACCGGTGCCTTCGACGTCGTCGGAGCCCGCAAGCGCTGGTATGTCTTCTTCGTCGCGCTGGTCCTGATCAGCATCGGGTCGATGGTGTTCCGGGGCTTCAACTTCGGCATCGAGTTCGAGGGCGGGACGCAGATCCAGCTGCCCGCGCACGGCACGCACGGCGCGATCACCGAGGACCAGGTGAAGCGGACCTTCATCGACGCGCTCGGGGACAAGGCGGTGGAGACGCAGAAGGTCGGCACCGGCAACGCGACGACCATCCAGATCCGCTCCGAGACGCTGGACGCCGCCCAGGTGTTCAAGGTCAAGGAGTCGATCGCGAAGGAACTCGCCCCGATCGGCGGCAACGGCAAGGCCGACGTGCAGGCCATCAGCGACAGCGCGGTGAGCGCGTCGTGGGGCGGGGAGATCTCGCAGAAGGCCCTGATCGCGCTCGCGGTGTTCCTCGTCGCGGTCACGATCTTCCTGGCGGTCTACTTCGACCTGCGGATGGCGACGGCGGCGCTGATCTCGCTGCTGCACGACATCGTGGTGACGGCCGGGGTGTACTCGCTGGTCGGCTTCGAGGTCACGCCCGCGACCGTGATCGGCCTGCTGACGATCCTCGGGTTCTCGCTCTACGACACGGTGGTGGTGTTCGACAAGGTCCGGGAGAACACCCGCGGCCTGCTCGGGCTGACGCGCCGCACCTACGGCGAGGCGGCCAACCTGGCGTTGAACCAGACGCTGATGAGGTCGATCAACACCGCGGTCATCGCGATGCTGCCGATCCTCGGCCTGCTCATCGTCGGCTACGTCCTGCTCGGTTCCGGAACGCTCCAGGACCTGGCGCTGGTGCAGCTGACCGGCACCATCGTCGGTGTGCTGTCCTCGGTCGCGCTGGCGACCCCGCTGCTGGTCGACTTCAAGATGCGCGACCCGAAGTACCGGCAGCAGGCCGCGCGCGTCGAGGCGCGCCGCAAGAACCAGGCGCGCAAGGCCGCCGAGCAGGCGGAAGAGGGCGACTTCGACCCGAACGACGACGACGCGCTCCAGGCCGAGCTGCGCAAGGAGAAGGCGTACGCGGCCGCGGCGAGCGTCCCCGCACGTCACCCGAAGCAGACTCCGCGCAAGGGCAAGCCGTCCGGTAAGCCGTCGGGCAAGCGGAAGCACTGAGCGGGCCCCGACGGATGGAGCTGGACCAGGCACTCGGCCGGATCGCCGAGGTGCCGGACTTTCCCGAGCCGGGCGTGCTGTTCCGGGACCTGAGCCCGCTCTTCGCGGACGCCCCGGCGTTCGCGGCGGTGGCTGACGCGCTGGCCGCCACGGTCGATCCCGGGGTCGACCTGCTGGCCGGTGTCGAGGCACGGGGCTTCCTGCTCGCCGCGGCCGTCGGGTACGCCCGAGGCCTCGGCGTGGCCCTGATCCGCAAGCCCGGCAAGCTGCCGAGCGTCGCTGGCCGGGTCGACTACGCGCTGGAGTACGGCACCGCGAGTGTCGAGCTCCCGGCCGGGATCGTGCGTCCCGGCCAGCGCGTAGCGGTACTGGACGACGTACTGGCCACCGGGGGCACGGTCGCCGCGACCTGCAAGCTGCTGGAGGACGCGGGCGCGGTCGTCGACGGCGTCTCGGTGGTCGTCGAACTCGCCGCGCTGGGTGGCCGGAACGTGCTGTCCGGCCGCGCGGTCCACGCCCTCGAAGTCTGCTGACCGGAGACATCTCGGTGCGCCGGTGACCCCCTGGGTGGGCGTCGTGCGAAGTCTTTCGGCGTAAGCGGTTACCCTTGGTGTTTCCAGGCCGCACGAGCAGCAGGAGGTGCGGGTGAGCCAAGAGCTCGACGCCGGGACACCGGGGAAGGCCGCGTCCGCCAAGGACGGCACCGAGCCACGCGGCGCGCAGGGGGGCCAGCCCCGGCAGAACGGCGCGGCACCCACGCCCTCGGCGACGCGGCGCGTCCGCGCGCGGCTGGCGCGCCGGATCACCGCGCAGCGGGCGGCGCCGGTCAAGCAGGTGCTCGAGCCGCTGGCCGTCATCCACCGCGAACTGCACCCGAACGCCGATCTGGCGCAGCTGCAGCATGCCTACGACGTCGCGGAGGAACTGCACCGCGATCAGCGGCGGAAGTCGGGCGACCCGTACATCACCCACCCCTTGGCCGTCGCGACGATCCTGGCCGAGCTGGGCATGGACACCACGACGCTGGTGGCGGCCCTGCTGCACGACACCGTCGAGGACACCGGGTACTCGCTGGAGGCGCTGAAGGCCGACTTCGGCGAGAAGGTCGGCGAGCTGGTCGACGGCGTCACCAAACTGGACAAGGTCAAGCTCGGTACCGCGGCCGAGGCCGAGACCATCCGCAAGATGGTCATCGCCATGGCGCGCGACCCCCGCGTACTCGTCATCAAGCTGGCCGACCGGCTGCACAACATGCGCACGATGCGGTTCCTGCCGCCGGAGAAGCAGGCCCGCAAGGCCCGCGAGACGCTGGAAGTGCTGGCGCCGCTGGCCCACCGGCTCGGCATGGCCACGGTGAAGTGGGAGCTGGAGGACCTCGCGTTCGCGATCCTGCAGCCGAAGAAGTACGACGAGATCGTGCGGCTGGTCGCCGACAGGGCGCCGTCGCGCGACATCTACCTGCGCTCGGTGATCACCGAAGTCACCCAGAACCTCGTCGACGCCCGGATCACGGCGAAGGTCGAAGGCCGTCCGAAGCACTACTACTCGATCCACCAGAAGATGATCGTCCGCGGCCGCGACCTCGACGACATCCACGACCTGGTGGGCGTGCGCATCCTCGTCGAGGACGTCCGCGACTGCTATGCCGCGATGGGCGTCGTGCACGCGCTGTGGCAGCCGGTGCCCGGCCGCTTCAAGGACTACATCGCGCAGCCGCGGTTCGGCGTCTACCAGTCGTTGCACACCACCGTGATCGGCCCGGACGGCAAGCCCCTGGAAGTGCAGATCCGCACCTACGAGATGCACCGCACCGCCGAGTACGGCATCGCCGCGCACTGGCGCTACAAGGAAACCAAGGGCACGCACAGCGGCAACGCGATGGACGTCGACGAGATGGCGTGGATGCGCCAGCTCCTCGACTGGCAGCGGGAGGCCGCCGACCCCGGCGACTTCCTCGAATCGCTGCGGTACGAGCTGGCCGCGCGCGAGATCTTCGTGTTCACGCCGAAGGGCGACGTCATCACGTTGCCGGTCGACTCGACGCCGGTCGACTTCGCCTACGCGGTGCACACCGAGGTCGGCCACCGCTGCATCGGCGCCCGGGTCAACGGCAGGCTCGTCGCGCTGGAGCGCAAGCTCGAAAACGGCGAAGTCGTCGAGATCTTCACCTCGAAGGCGGAGAACGCCGGCCCCAGCCGGGACTGGCTGCAGTTCGCCGGTTCGCCGAAGGCACGGGCCAAGATCCGGCAGTGGTTCGCCAAGGAACGCCGCGACGAGGCGATCGAGGCGGGCAAGGAGGCCATCACCAAGGAGGTCCGCAAGGTCGGGCTGCCGATCCAGCGGCTGGTCTCCGCGGAGTCGATGGGATCGGTCGCCACCGAACTGCGGCATCCGGACATCAGCTCGCTGTACGCGGCCGTGGGGGAGGGCCACACCAGCGCGAAGCACGTCGTGCAGCGGCTGGTCGCGCTGATCGGCGGGGTGGACGAAGCCGAGGAGGAGCTCGCCGAGCGCGCGACGCCGTCCACGGTCACCCGCCGCCGCGGCTCGAACGATGTCGGCGTGGTGGTCAAGGGCGCCAGCGACATCTGGACCAAGCTCGCGCGCTGCTGTACCCCGGTACCGGGTGACGAGATCCTGGGCTTCGTCACGCGCGGCGGTGGCGTCAGCGTGCACCGGACGGACTGCACCAACGCCGACGACCTGCGCGCGCAGCCGGAGCGGCTGGTCGAGGTCGAATGGGCGCCGTCGGCGTCCTCGGTGTTCCTGGTGGCGATCCAGGTCGAGGCGCTGGACCGGCACCGGCTGCTGTCGGACATCACCAAGGTGCTGGCCGACGAGAAGGTCAACATCCTGTCGGCCTCGGTCACCACTTCGCGGGACAGGGTCGCGGTGAGCCGGTTCTCGTTCGAGATGGGCGATCCGAAGCATCTGGGCCACGTGCTCAAGGTCGTTCGCGGTGTCGAGGGCGTGTACGACGTCTACCGCGTGACGTCGGCGTCCTAAGTGGACTCCTGAACCGGGTGCCGGTGGGCCCGGCCGCCGAACGGGACATTGCTCACAGCCGGTGATGCCCCGCGACGATCCGGTTAGGGTGCATCCATGACCGACGGTTTCGAGTTCACGCGGGACGGCGATGTCGCGCGGCTGACGTTCGCCCGGCCGGAGAAGATGAACGCCATCACCTACGGCATGTGGTCGGCGATCCCGGACATCGTGGCCGAGGCCGAGGCGGATCCGGCGCTGAAGGTGCTCGTCATCGCGGGTGCGGGCAAGCACTTCTCGGCGGGCGCGGACATCAGCGAGTTCGGCGAGCTGCGGACCACGGCCGAGGGCGCGGCTCGGTACGACAAGGCGGTCGAGGGCGCGGTCGCGGCGCTGACGAACATGCGGAAGCCGTCGGTCGCGATGATCCAGGGCAACTGCATCGGTGGCGGCTGCCAGGTCTCCGTGGCGTGCGATTTCCGGTTCGCTGCCGAGGGATCCCGCTTCGGCATCACCCCGGCGAAGCTCGGGATCGTCTACCACTTCGACTCGACCCGTCAGCTGGTTTCGCTCGTCGGGCCCGCGCACGCGAAGTTCTTCCTGCTGTCCGGGGAACTCGTCGACGCCACCCGCGCGCGGGAGATCGGACTGCTCAACGACGTCTTCCCGGCGGACGGCCTCGAAGCCTCGACGCTGGCGTTCGTCGACACGCTGTGCTCGCGCTCGCAGGCCTCGATCCGCGGGATGAACCGGATCATCGAGAAGATCGTTGCGGGACAACAGGAAAATGACGCCGAGGTGGACGAGATCCGGCTCGGCGCGCTGCACGGCGAGGACTACGCGGAGGGGGTCGCGGCCTTCCTGGACCGGCGGCCCCCGCACTTCCTGTTCCGGTGAGCGGTCAGTTCTTGAGGTAGGGCGCGAAATGCCCGGCCACGACGTCGGTGACGGCGTCGGGGCCGAGGAGGCCGTCGACCTCGATCACCCGGATGCCGTGCTTGCGCGCCGAACGGATGACGTCGGCGGCGACGAGCCGGTCGCGCGCGATGCGGTTCCGTTGCGCGCGCAGGGGATCGCTGACCCGGGTGGCGAGCGCCGCCGCCCGCGGCAGCTGACGGATCTGGTGCTGGCGGAACAGTTCGGTCGGCACCAGGACGACCATGCGGGCGGGGGAGTCCAGCAGCGGGGCGACGAGTTCGGGCCGCAGTCCCCAGCCCTCGGCGATGATGGGGCGTTCCGAGTCGAGCGCGCGGAGGTCGTCCAGCGCCCACTCGAAACGCTGCGGGAACCCGGCGAGGGTTTCGTGGGTCATGCGTTCGGGAGTGGTGTTCACCCAGACGGCCTCCGGGTCCGGGTCGGCGGCCGTCTCCTGGCGCCGGACCCGGTGCGCGACACGGCGATCGAGGTGACCGCGAGCGTCGTGGTAGTCGTAGTGATACGCGGTGAGGCCGTACCGCGCCGCAAGCAGCCGGGCCACCGTCGATTTGCCCGCCCACTGCGCGCCACCGATCCAGAGTGCCTTGCTCAGCGTTCCGAACGGATCCGAGGTCATCACACGACTATTGCCCGGTGCGGGACCGAAAACCAGTCTTGAGTTTCCGGACGGTCGCAGGATCGTCGCTCAGCGTGTGTGCGGGGTCAGCCTTCCCGGTCCCCGTCCGGGGCGAACGTGAAGATCCGCGCGACCGGGAGGGGCTGGGTGGGCGGCTCGGGCGGAGGCGGAGCCGCTGCGGTGGCAGGCGCGGTGCTGCCGCGCCGGAATCGAAGCCAGCCGATCATCCCGAGTGCGCCCAGCACGACACCGCCCGCTCCCGCGCCCAGTGTCGTCAGCATCCGCGTCCACCTGCCCGCCGGACGGAAGTCCGGTCTGCGCGGCGAAAATCCATCGCTCGTCTCTCCCGCGTTCCTCTGCGTGTTCGGATTGCCCCCTACACGGCGAAGGCTTCGAGACGGTTCGAGAAAACGGCGAAGTTGGGACATCCGGACGCGCCGGAGCCGCCGATCGGATGGGCGAAATCCGTGAAGGACCCCTTACCGGCACTGGGCGCCGGGAAGGAGTCCTTCACGGACTGGAGGGCTGAGATCAGTTGGCGACGCTGACGCCGGTGAACTTCACCTGCATCGCGGGGAGGCCGGTGCCGTCCGGGCTGCTGGCCTGCGACTCCGGCGTGATCCCGGCGCGAGCGACCTTGTCGAGCACCTTGAGGCCCTCGTCGGAGATGCTGCCGAACACGGTGTAGTCGGGCTGCAGCTGCGCATCGCCGTACACCATGAAGAACTGGCTGCCGCCGGAGTTCGGTTCGCGCGTCTTGGCCATCGCGAGAATGCCGCGGCCGTAGGTCAGCTGCGGGAAGTTCTCGTCCTGGATCGTGTAGCCAGGGCCGCCCTGGCCGTCGGTCTGCGGGTCGCCCTTGGCGCCGGGGTCGCCGCACTGCAGCATCTGCAGGCCGCTCGTGCCGAGCCGGTGGCACATCGTGTCGGTGTAGAAGTTCTGCTTGGCGAGGCTGAGGAAGCTGTTGACCGTGCAGGGGGCGAGGTCGCGGTCGAGCGTGACCGGGATGTCGCCCGCCGTGCTCTTCAGCGTCACGTTGACCGTGCCGGTCGAGGGCACGTTCTTGCCGTCCGGCACCTCGGCCTTCTTCGGCGTCTTGCCCTTGGCGTCCGCCTTGTAGTCACAGCTGACCGGGTTCGCCAGCGGCGTCGGCCGCTTCGGCATCGGCGCGCGCTGGGTCGGGATCTGGATGGGCGGCGTGGGCGCGGCCGAGCTGGACGGCGGGTTCGCCGCGTCGTTGCTGCTCCCGCTGCTGTTCACGATCCACACCACGGCACCGGCCACGATGAGGACGACACCGCCGACCACACCAACGCCCACGATCTTCCGGCGCTTCGCCCGCTCCGCACGGCGTACGAGCTGACGCTCGAGTTTGCGCTTCGCAGCTTCGCGGCGCTGCTGGTTGGTCGCCACCGGAGGCCCTCCAGGTTTCCGCTCGGTGTCACACGTCTGGGTCACCCGCCGCCTCGACGGCGCGAAGCCGCCTCGGTGGGGTAGCGGCAGTGTATGGGCACAGCCTGTGAGGCCCATGTACAGGGGCGGCTAGTCTCATCACGATCGTGAGCGGCGTCGCCAGGATGCCGCCGGAAGCAGGAGGCGTTTCGTGCTCGTAGTCGGGTTCGGGTCCGGCCCGCTGCAGGCGAACTGCTATCTGCTCGCAGGTGCCGCCGGTGGCGACTGCGTGCTCGTCGACCCAGGCCAGGAGGCCACCGAACCGGTGGCGGAGGCGCTGGCCGAGCACCGGCTCACCCCGGTGGCGATGCTCGCCACCCACGGCCACCCCGACCACGTCGGCTCGGCCGCGGAACTCTCGGCCGCCCACGGGATCCCCCTGCTGCTGCACCCGGCCGACGCGGCCGCGTTCGACGTCGCGAGCGAGCCGCTGGAGGCGGGCACGCACACCCTCGCCGGACTGGACGTCACGGTCGGCCACGCGCCGGGGCACACGGCCGGGTCGGTGGTGCTCGGGCTCGCCACGGAGGAGGGCGGCAGGCTCGTGCTGACCGGGGACACGCTGTTCGCCGGCTCGATCGGGCGTACCGACGGAGCCGGCGCCGAACTGGAGAAATCGTTGCGCACCTTGCTGTTGCCCCTGCCCGAGGACACCGTGGTGCTGCCCGGCCACGGCCCGGCGACGACGATCGGGCAGGAGCGTGCCGCCAATCCGTTCCTGACCGAGATGAGCAGGGCATGAGCGAAGCGAACGGGGAACCCGCCGCGCCGGAACGGCTTCCGCTCTTCCACGAGGAAACGCGGTCCCGGCGCCGGCGCGGCTGCTCGGGCGTCGCCGGGGTGGTGATCTTCGCCGCCGCGTTCGGCGGCATCGCGGGGCTCATCGGCGGTCAGGTCGCCGGGCTCGTCGTCGCCGGGGTGATCGCGCTCCCGCTGCTGTACCTGCTGGCGTACAACCTCCGCCGGCGCGTCTGGCTGGAGGGCACCGTCCTGCTCGTGCGGACATGGGGGATCCGGCGGGTCGACCTGGTCACCGCGGAGCGGCTCGACCTGGTGATCAGCGACGTCCGCGGCACCAGGACGGTGAGCCTGCTCGTCAACGCGGGGCAGCGCCGCAAGGTCGCCAAGGTCGATCTGGCGCTGTTCTCCGGCGCGGGCGGGCGCGAACTCGGTGTGCTGCAACTGCGCAGGCTCGCCAACGCGCTGATGAACAACACCGAGGCCAACGGGCTCGTCTTCTCCGAGCTGCTGGTCGCCGAGCTGAAGGCCGAGGCGCGCGGGGACGCGGTGGCCGACCGCCCGCTCTACCGGCTGGCTTCGGCGGCGCCGTCCGGGAAGTACGTGCAGCGGTTCACCATGGAGGCGGTCAGCCGGTTCGTGGCGACCCTGGACTGACCGCCGGTTCGGCCTTCTTGTCGAGCTCGTCGACCCGGGCCCGGATCAGTTCCAGCTGGTACACCAGTTCCGGGACTTCGTGGGCCACGTAGCTCGCCAGCCGTTCGACATGCTTGAGCGTGGCGCGGACGTCCTCGACCGCGGACGCGATCCGCGGCACCGACTCGGCGGCGTCCAGCGCGGCGCCGAGCAGCCGCCGCGCCAGGCGCACGGCTTGCCGCGGACCAGCCAGCACGAAGTCGAACACGGTCCCTCCCACCGACGCTGTGTGCCCGACTTCGTACCTCACACGGGGCCAGGTTCCTCCGCCGGGGTTCGCTTGCGTGACAGGAGTGAACGCGGGGGACTGGTGGTGCCGCTGAGGTGACCCGCGGGCTCTCGCGACGCGATCAGCGCGGCCAGCAGCGTCGTCACCGGGACGGCCGCGACGATCCCCACGCTGCCCGCCAGGGTCCGGATGATCTCCGCGGCGATGTTCTCGCTGCCGAGCAGCGCGCCGAGTCCGACGCCCGAGATCGACGACGTCAGCAGGACCGGCAGCGCGGCCCCGGCGTAGGCCATGACCAGGGTGTTGACCGCGGAGCCGACATGGTCGCGGCCGATCCGCAGTCCGGAGCTGTACAGCTCGCGCCAGGTCAGCGCCGGGTTGGCGCGCCGCAGCTCCCACACCGCGCTGGTCTGGGTGACGGTGACGTCGTCCAGTACGCCGAGCGCGCCGATGACGACGCCCGCGAGCAGCAGTCCGCGCGCGTCGATGCCGTGGCCGAGGGAGCCGATGAAGCTCGCGGTGTCCTCGTCGAGCCCGGTCAGCGAGGCGGCGGCGGAGAAGATCGCGGAGAGGACTCCGATGAGCGCGAGGCTGACGAGCGTGCCGAGCACCGCGGCCGAGGTTCTCGCGGAAAGCCCGTGCGTCAGGTAGAGCGCGATGAACATGATCGCCCCCGCGCCCGCGATCGCCACCAGCAGCGGATTCTCCCCGGCGAGGATCGCGGGCAGGATGAACAGCGCGATCACGACGAAACTCAGCACCAGCGCGACGAGTGCGGCCAGGCCCTGCCAGCGGCCGAGCACGAGGACCGCCACGGCGAACAACGCGGCCAGGACGAGCAACGGCGTCCCGCGCTGGAAGTCGACGATCTGGAACGACGCCGGATCCGCGGCGTTGCCGCCGTTGTAGGCGAGGACGATGTCGTCACCCGCGGCGAACCTCGGCGTGCTGGGTTCGATCGGGACGGACAGGCGCAGCGTCTTGCCCTCGCCCGGGCCGTCGGTCATCTTCAGCTCGGCGGTCAGGCAGGGCTTGCCGTCGGACGGTGGCGGCGTGCCGACCTGGACCTGGCCCGGCGCGAGACACGGCCCGGTGACCGTGCTCGCGATGGTCGCCTTCACCGGCGTTCCCTGCTGGATGACGCTCTTCGGCGACGCCTTGCCCCACGGGTAGAGCACGATCATGCCCACGACGGTGGCGAGGGCGAGCGGGGTCAGCAGCCAGATCAGCAGCAGGCGGACCCGGTGGGACGCGGGTGCGGCCGGGCCGTGGCCATGGCTGTGCCCATGCCCATGCCCGTGGCCGACGTCGGCGGCGGTGCTCTTCGCGGTGGGTTTCGGCGCGGGCCGGGTGGGCGGTTTCCGGCGCGGTACGTCCGCGCGGGTGCGTGGCGTCTCGCCGGTGTCGGCGCGGCGGCGGCCGCCCTCGGGGGGCGTGCGCCGGGGCGGATTTCCGGCGTTCCGGGTCGTTCCGGGCACGCGGCGCGGTGTCGAAGGCGACGGACCGTCCGAGACCCGGCGAATCGGGCCTGTGTCGTCATCGGAATTGTCTCGGCGATCCACGACCACATCCTCCACAGCGGGCGCGGCCGGGTGGCGGCGGGGCTCGGATCAGGCGGGCGACTGGCGAAGGTGGACGCGGCGATACGCCGAGGGCGGCGTGTCGAAATGATCGAGGAACGCCTGACGCAGCGTCTCGGTCGAGCCGAACCCGCACCGGCGCGCGATCGCGGTGAGCGGGAGCTCGGTGCAGGAGAGCAGCCGGGCCGCGTGCTCGGTGCGGACCGTGCGGACATACCGGCTCGGCGAAGTCCCCAGATGCGCGTCGAAGAGCCGGGTCAGCTGGCGGGCACTGACGCCTGCCCGCTGCGCGAGCGCGTTGGTGCCGAGGTCGGCGTCGAGGTGTTCGCCGATGTACGCGGTCAGATCGCGGACCTGGCGGTGCTCGGGCGGCGGCCCGGACAGGAACATGCTGACCTGGGCCTGGTTTCCCGGCCGTTGCAGGTAGGTGACCAGCGCGCGGGCGGTCTCGCGCGCCAGGCTCGGGCCGTTGTCCTCCTCGACGAACGAGAGCGTCAGGTCGAGCCCGCTGGTCACTCCGGCGGAGGTGTAGACGTTGCCGTGCCGGACGTACAGCGGGACCGGGTCGACGGTGATCTGGGGGAAGCGCTCGGCGAGCCGGTTGGCGTAGATCCAGTGGGTGGTGGCCCGGCGCCCGTTGAGCAGGCCGGCCGAGGCGAGGACGGTGGAGCCGGTGCAGACCGAGGCGATCCGGCGGCTGCTCTGGGCGAGCCGCCGGACGTGGCCGAGGATCCGCTCGTCCGCGGCGGCTGCCTCGTGCCCGAAACCACCGGCGATGATCAGCGTGTCGAGGTCGCCGGTGATCTGGTCCAGCCGGTGCTGGGTGCGCAGCGTGAGCCCGCACGAGGACTCGACGTCGCGACCGTCCACAGTGGCCAGCCGGATCTCGTACCCCGGCCGCGCGCCGAGCTTGTTCGCCGCGTGGAGCACGTCGGCCGGGCAGGCGATGTCGAGGATGTCGGCGTCCGGATAGCCGATGATCACGACACGTCTGGGTGAACCCGGCATACGCCGCACGGTAACACCTGAACTGGCGGTGAGACACGGTTCGCAGGATTCCGGACATCCTCGCCACGTGCGGTCCGGCCCGCTGCCACGGTGGCGGCATGACGGAAGAACAGAAGACTTTCGCCTTCGTGGTGTACCCCGGATTCACCGTGCTGGACCTGGTCGGTCCCCTTCAAGTGCTTTCGGCGCTGGCGAGCTTCGACGCGCGGTACCGGGTCGTGGTCGTGGGGGAGACGCTCGACGGGCTCGGCACGGACACACCACTGGGGGTCGCACCGAGCCACACCTTCGCCGACGTGCCCGCACCGTACGCGCTGCTCGTGCCGGGCGGCGGCCCGCCGACCATCCGCGCGCTGGCGAACGAGCCGTTGCTGGGCTACCTGCGTTCGGCGGCGTCGAGCGCGAAGCTGGTGACCTCGGTCTGCACCGGCTCGCTGCTGCTCGGGGCGGCCGGGCTGCTGGAGGGCAGGCCCGCGACGACGCACTGGATGTTCCGCGACGTGCTGCGCGCGTTCGGCGCGAAGCCGGTGGCACAGCGGTGGGCCGAGGACGGCCCGGTCATCACTGCGGCGGGCGTGTCGGCGGGCATCGACCTCGCGCTGCACATCGTCGAGCGGCTCGAAGGCGCCGAGGTGGCCAGGATCGTCCAGTTCGCCGTCGAGTACGATCCGCAGCCGCCGCTCGGGCCGCTCGACTGGTCGAATCCGCCGTTCGGCCCGCTCACGCCGCTGCGGGAACGCGCGCTGCGTGAGGGCCTCGCGGACAACCCGGAGCTGCTGGAGAAACTGCTCGCCCACGCCTGAGCGTCCCGCTGCACCGAACGGAGGCGGCCAACCGGGTGAGGTCCGTGCGAGAGGGTCCGTGACGCCGCGTCAGCGGCTAGATTCGCCTCTGCCCGTGCGATGCAGACGCGACGCTGGTGGGGACGTCAGTGCGGTTCCAGATTCTCGGCCCGTTGGCTGCTTCCGTGCCGCTGCCGTCCGCGGCCCAGCCGCGGAGGCTGCTGGCGATCCTGCTCGCTCGCCCGAACGAGTTCGTCTCCCGGGACACCCTGGTCGACGAGCTGTGGCCGGACGGGGCCCCGCCGAGCGCGGCCGCGATCGTGCAGGTGACGGTGTCGAAGCTGCGCAAGACGGTGTCGCCGGGTCGTGCGGTGGACGACGCCGGGCAGCGGCTGCGGTCGGGGCCGCGCGGGTACGCGCTCACCGTCGCGGACGGGGAACTCGACGCCGACGACTTCTGCGCACAGGTGAACGCCGCGATGGTCGCGGCGAATCGCGTGGAGCGCCGGAATCTCTTCGAGCGAGCGTTGTCCTGCTGGCGCGGTGCGGCGCTGGCCGACGTCGCCGGGGGCCCGCTGGTCGAGGCGCACAAGCTGTGGCTGGAGGACCGGCGGCGGTCCGTGCTTCTTCAGCTGGCCGAGCTGGAGCTGGCCGACGGTGCCGGGGCGTCGGTCGTCGCCCGGCTGGATCCGGTGCTGGCCGCGCGTCCCGCCGACGAGCGGGTCGCCGCGCGGCTCGCCTGCGCGCTCGACGCGCTGGACCGGCGCGACGCGGCGCTGGACGTCCTGCGGCGGACCCGCCGCGCGTTGTGGGACGAGGCCGGGGTGCATCCCGGCGAGGAACTGCGTTCGGTGTACCGGCGCGTCGCCGGTACCGAGTGGACGGCGGGCGGCGCGCCCGCCCAGCTCCCGCCGGACCTCCCGGACTTCGCAGGCCGGACAGCGGAACTGACCGCGGTGGCCAAGGCGTTGCGCGGCCAGGCGCCCGTCGTCGTGCACGGGCCGGCCGGGTCGGGGAAGACGGCTCTCGCCGTGCGGGCGGCGTGGCGTGCGCGGAGACGATTCCCCGACGGGCAGCTCGTGGCCAGCGTGACCGCCGAGCCGCGCGAGGTACTCACCGGTTTCCTCCGTGCGCTCGGCGTCGCTCCGGCCGAACTGCCCGCAGACTTCGCCGGGCTGGTCGCCACCTGGCGGGGGATGACCGCGGACCGGCGGCTCCTCGTCCTGCTGGAGGACGCGACCGCCGAACGCCGGATCCGGCCGCTGCTGCCCAGCGGGCCCGGCTGCGCCACCTTGATCACTTCCCGGCGAGCACTGCCGGGGCTGCCGGGCGCGCGTCCGATCGTCCTGCCCGAGATGTCCACAGTGGACGCTCGCGAGCTGTTCGGGGCGATCGTGGGCAGGGAACGGGCGCGGGCCGAACCCGAGGCCGTCGCGGAGGTGCTGCGGCAGTGCGCCGGGCTGCCCCTCGCCGTGCGGATCGCCGCGGCGAAGCTCGCGCAACGGCCGCGGCTGCGCGTCGACGACCTTGCCGCCCGCCTCGCCGACGAACGCCGCAGACTCGACGAACTCGTCGTGGGCGACCTCAGCGTTCGGACGCTACTGGCCTCGGCCCTGCGCGAGCGGACCTCCGGCGAACGGGACGTGCTGGCCCTGCTCGCCGCGTTCGGCGGCCCGATCACGGACTGGTGCGCGGCCCTGCTGCTCGGGCGTCCGCTCCCGGAGGTGCGGGACCTGCTCGACACCCTCGCCGACGGGCACCTGCTGCTGCCGGGGCCGGCGTACACCCTGCCCGGCTTCGTCCGGCTGGCTCTGGCCGAGCAGCCCCGGGCCCGGCTCGATCCGGGGAAACTGCGCCAGGCGCTCGAAACGATGCTCGCCAGGACCCGGGGCACCGCGCCAGGACCGGACACCGAGCAGCTCGCCGCCGCGGTGCGCCTCGCGTCGCGCCACGGCTGGACGGAACTCACCGGGCAGCTCGCCGACGCGTGCGCCGCGCGGGCGGGCACGCCGTGGCTGGGCCGCGCCGCGTGGGCCGTCTCGGTACGCGGCCTGGTGGCCGCCCGGCGCCGGGGCGATCATCGCGCGGAGGCGGGGAGGCTGTTGACCCTCGGTTCGGTGCATGCCCAGGGCGGGCGCTGGCGGTTGGCCCGCAGCTACTACGTCATGGCCGAGTCCCGGTTCCGTGCGCTCGGCGAGCTGGAACAGACCGGTGCGGCGCTCAGCGCTATCGCCGACATCGACCTCGACACCGGCCACGCGCGGGCCGCGGTCGAAGGACTGCGCGAGGCGCTCGAGCTGTTGCGTGCGTGCGGCGCCCGGCGGCGTCAAGCCGTCACGGCGGCCCAGTTCGGTTCGCTGCTGGAAGACCTGGGCGACTTCCCCCGTTCCGTCGAGAGCTTCGAGGCGAGCTTGCTGCTCGCCCAGCACAGCGACGACGAACGTTCGCTCGACCAGGTGACGAAACGCTACGCCGACGTGCTGCGCCGCGGCGGCCGGACGGACCAGGCCGCGGACCTGCTCGACGACGCGCTGGGCGGCGCGGTCCGGACCGGGGAGCGGCACTGGGAGGCCCACGTCCTGCGGAGCATGGGGGATCTGCACACCGAGGCGGGACAGTGGCGGGAGGGGGAGCGGTGCCTGACGCGCTCGTTGACGCTGTTCGACCACATCGGGCACCGGCACGCGGCCGCCTACACGCATCGCAGCCTCGCCGAGGCCAGGAGGCTGGCCGGTGACCACGCCGGCGCGCGGGCGCATCTGCGGGCGGCGATGAGCGTCTTCCACGATCTCGGCGACCGGCGTGGCGCCGGGTACGCCTTGATGAGCCTCGGCCGTTCCTACGCCGGAACCGGCGCCCTCGCGGACGCCCGGCGAGTCCTGCGCCGCGCGGCCGACCTCTTCGCGGGACTGGGCTTCCCGCTGTGGGAGTTGCGGGCGCTGGGCGAGCTGAACGCCGTCACCGGCAACTCGCCCGAGTCCGCGCGGACTCGTGAAGTCTTGACGAAAATCCGGACCTGACGGGCTCGCCTGGGCACCGCAGGGCCGGGTGTTTGGCGAAGTTATGGCGACACCGATTTGGCTGTCCTGTGTCGGGCACCTCTGCCGGACACCCCCGAGGAAGGCAAGTCATGCGGTTCTCACCCATGCTGCCCCGAGCGGCCTTCGGACTGACCGCGGCGGCCGCGACGATGGTGTTCGCCACCATCGGCACGGCGTCGGCCGTCACGAAACTGACCCAGGCGCAAGCGGCGGCGAAGCTGAGTGCGGCGGGCGTGACCCACTCGTCGAGCGGTGACTGCACCACCCGGACCAACTCCCACTGCACCTCCTACGAGCAGATCAACGTCAGCACGGTGGACGGCGTGCTGACGCTCAAGCGCGCGAGCGGCTGTGCTCTCGGCATCACCGGCGGGACCGAGGTCGGCCACGCCGCGGGGACCTACAGCCACTACAACGGCTACAAAGTGGACATCTCGCACAACAGCTGTCTCGACGGCTACGTCAAGCGCAGCTTCACCTACGCAGGCAAGCGAGGGGACGGCTACCCGCAGTGGAAGGCGGCGTCGGGCAACCTCTACTGCGACGAGGGCGACCACTGGGACATCACGTACTTCTAGCGAGGACCGGCCGGAAGCTGTCCGCATGAGGGCGACGGACAGCTTCCGGCCAGGCGGATCTTCATCAGGCGAGGTCACGGTGGTGCCGGGTACCCTGCTGGCTGTGACGGACCTGGTCCGGCCGGGATGGCGGGAGCCCATGCTGGCCACCCTCACCGAGCGGCGTTTCTCGGACCCGAACTGGGTCTTCGAGCGCAAGCTCGACGGCGTGCGCGCGCTCTGCGTGCGCGACGGCGGCGAGGTCGGGCTGTGGTCCCGGGCGCGCAAACCGATGAACGGGGCCTATCCCGAGATCGCGGACGCGCTGGCCGAACGCGGCGGTGAACAGTTCGTCGTGGACGGTGAGATCGTCGCGTTCGACGGCCACCGCACGAGTTTCGCCGCGCTGCAGCCGCGGATGCACCTCACCGATCCCGGCCGGGCGCGCCGCAGCGGGGTCAAGGTGTACTTCTACGCGTTCGACCTGCTGCACTTCGGGGGTATCGACGCGGTGGGACTGCCGCTGCGCCAGCGCAAGCAACTGCTGCGCGACGCGTTCGACTTCGGCGATCCGTTGCGGTACGCGGCACACCGCAACGGCGACGGCGAGCGGTTCTACGCCGAAGCCTGTGGCAACGGCTGGGAGGGCGTGATCGCGAAACGCGCCGATTCGCCTTACACCCCAGGCCGTTCGAGCGACTGGCTGAAGTTCAAGTGCGTACGGGAACAGGAGTTCGTCGTCGGCGGGTACACCGATCCGCAGGGCACGCGGTCCGGGCTCGGCGCGTTGCTGCTGGGGTACCACGACAACGGCGCGCTGCGGTACGCGGGCAAGGTCGGCACCGGCTTCGACGACGCGATGCTGCGCGAACTGCTCGGCAGGCTGACGCCGCTGGAGCAGCGGTCCTCGCCGTTCGCCGGGACGGTGCGCGAACGCGGCAGTCACTGGGTGCGCCCGGAACTGGTGATCCAGGCGGGGTTCGCCGAATGGACGCCGGAGGGCAAGCTCCGGCACGCGCGGTTCGCCGGGATCCGTGACGACAAGGCGGCGGCCGACGTGGTGCGGGAGGACCGGTGAACCCGGACGAGATACGAACGTCCAATCCGGACAAGGTCTTCTACCCCGAAAGCGGCCTGACCAAGGGTGACGTCGTCGCGCACTATCGCACCGTCGCCGCGGTGATGGTCCCGCATCTGCGCGGCCGCCCGCTGACGTTGCGCCGTTATCCGCACGGCATCCACGGGGAGACCTGGTTCCAGAAGGAGGCCAGCTCGCACTTCCCGGACTGGCTGCGGGTCGAGAACGTCCCGCAGCGGACCTCGGCCACGGTCCGTCACGTGATCTGCGACGACGCCGCGTCGCTGGTGTACCTGGCCAACCAGGCGGTGGTGGAGTACCACATCTGGACGTCCACAATGGACGCGCTGGAGCAGCCGGACATGGTCGTGATCGACATCGACCCGCCCGACGACGTCGACGTCCGGGAGCTGCGGGACATCGCCAAGCTGATCCGGCAGGTGTACACCGCCGTCGGGCTCACCGCGTACCTGCAGGCCACCGGCGGCCGCGGCTTCCACGTCGTGGCGCCGGTCGAACCCACCGCGAGCTACGCCGTCGTGCGGCAGGTCGCGCTGAAGGCCTCGGAACTGCTCGTGCGGGTCGACCCCGAGCGGCTGACCGTGGCGCAGCGCCGGGACAAGCGCGGGGACCGGGTCTTCCTCGACACCAATCGCAACGGCTACACGCAGACGTTCATCGCGCCCTATTCGCTGCGCGCGCGGCCCGCCGCCGGGGTCGCCACCCCGCTCGACTGGGGTGAGCTGGGCAAGGCCGCCCCGGACGGCTGGACGCCGGACCGGATCAAGCGGCGCCTGGCGCGCAAGGCGGATCCGTGGCGCGACATGGCCGAGCACGCGGCGTCCGCGGAAAAAGCGCTGGCGCAGCTCAAGCAGTACTGAGCCGCCGTGGCCTCCGGTGAAGTCCGATGTTCCGGAGCGCCGTGGGTGGGTACCCGGGGAGCGGACACGGGACCGACCAGAGGGTTCGAGGTGATCGTTCATGGCCAGCGGAAGCAACCCGGTCACGCATCCGGAGCGGATGGGCACGGCACGCGGCGCCGTGGGGGCCGGGGCCGGGCTGGTGGTGCTGGCGGGGCTCTACCTGATCGTCGCGCCCTGGATCACCCGGTTCGGCGGCGCCGCGGACCTCGCGGTGAGCAACACCGTCACCGGGCTGGCGCTGGTGGGCCTCGCCGCGGGGCGGACGCTCGACGAGCGGCTGCGCCCGCTGTGGTGGGTCGCGCCGGTCCTCGGCGCCTGGGCCGTGGCCTCGCCCGGTGTGCTGCGGTTCAACGCGGAGACGCCGCCGTCCGCGGGTGCGTGGGTCGGCAACGCCGTCGCCGGTGTCGTCGCCGCGGTCGCGGCGCTGGCGATTTTCCCGCGCCGTACCCGCGAGTGACGGTCATTCGTCCGGTTCGACGTCTTCGGGGGCGGCGTCTTCGAGCAGCCCACGCCAGCGCGGCGCGGCGAGACAGGCGCCTGAGGTCCAGCCGCGGTAGACCACTTCGCCGACGAGTACCGGCCGCACCCAGTGGGCGTCTTCGGCCTGTCGTGCCGGGACCTCGTGGAACGGCGAAGTCTTGCGGGTGAGGCGGTTCAGCCGCCGGGACAGGGTGTCCAGCTCGGCGCTGGAGAATCCGACGCCGACATTCCCGACGTACCGCAGCGCGTCGCCCTCGGGCACGCCGAGCAGCAGTGAGCCGAAGGTCCCGCTGCGCCGTCCGCCACCGGGCCGCCAGCCACCGAGCACGACCCGCTGCACGTGCGGATCGGTGATGGTGAGCCAGTCACCGGTGCTGCGGCCGGGACGGTACGGGCTGTCCGCGCGCTTGGCGAGGATCCCGGCGAGGCCGTGCTGGTGGCTGGCGCGCGCGACCGCGCCGCCGTCACCGAGGTAGTGCTGGGGCACCTGCCAGAACGGCCCGGTCAGGTCGAGGCCGTCGAGCAGCTCACGGCGTGCGGTGTAGGGCAGGTCGAGACAGGACCGACCGTCCACATGCAACAGGTCGTAGGCGAGAAAGAAGGCGGGATAACGGTCTTTGAGCCGTTTCGCCGCGGCCGCGTCGGCCTGGCCACGGCGGCGGAGACCCTCGGCGCTCGGCCTGCCGTCCTCGAACGCGACGATTTCGCCGTCCAACAGGACTTCGGTGGAGCCCAGCTGGTCGCCCAGCCCGCGCAGTTCGGGGTAGCGGGCGGTGACGTCCGCCCCGGACTCGTCGTAGGCGGTGACCCGCCCGCCGGACACCCGGAGCATCGTGCGCTGGCCGGACCAGGCGAATTCGTAGGCCCACTCGGCGTCTTCGGACACCGCGGGGAACCGGCCGGGTTTCGCCGCCATCGGTGCCAGGAACGACGGGGTCTCCTCGCGGCCGGGTTCGGCCGGGTCCAATCGTTTGAGCACCCAGTCCCGTTCGGACTCCGGATCGTGCCGGTTGACGAAGACGTACTTGCCGCGCGCCTTCGTTCCGTGGAAGACGACTTCGACCTTGTGGTCGTTCCAGTGCAGCGTCTCGTACCGCCCGCGGTCCCAGATGGTCATCCGCCCGCCGCCGTACTCGCCGGCGGGGATTTCGCCCTCGAAATCGGCGTACTCCATCGGATGGTCCTCGGTGTGCACCGCGAGCCGGGTGACGTCCGGCGACATCGGCAGGCCCTTCGGGACCGCCCACGACACGAGCACGCCGCCGCGTTCCAGCCTGATGTCCCAGTGCAGCCTGCGCGCGTGGTGTTCCTGGATCACGAACAGGTCGTCGGCGCCGGGTTCGGGCCGCCGCGGCCACGGTTCCGAGGTGCGCCGGGGATCACGCTTGCGCCGGTACTCGCCGAGTTGTTCCGCCATATCCGGCCGTGGCACCCCCATTCCCCGTTCGGTCGTTCCCCAGCGTATCCCTTCCGTCGCACCGGGAAACCTCCGTACGGGGGTTCGGGCCGAAGGGGACTTTCCTTGCGGCGGACGCGCTGAAGGGGACTTTCCTCGCGTCGGATGCGACGAAAGTCCCCTTCGGCCCGCTTCCCGGTCAGTCCGTTTCGGCCATCGCCTCGGCGAACTGGGCGGCGTAGAGCCGCGAGTACGCGCCGCCGGTCAGCAACAGGGTTTCGTGGTCGCCCTGTTCGACGATCCGGCCCGATTCCATCACCAGGATGACGTCGGCGTCCCGGATCGTGGACAGCCGGTGCGCGATGACGAAGCTCGTCCGGCCGGCCCGCAACGAGTTCATCGCCCGCTGGATGAGCACCTCGGTGCGGGTGTCGACCGAGCTGGTCGCCTCGTCGAGGATGAGGATCGCCGGTTTCGCCAGGAAAGCCCGTGCCACCGTGATGAGCTGCTTCTCACCCGCGCTGACGGTGCCGCCCTCGTCGTCGATCACCGTGTCGTAGCCGTTGGGCAGGGTACGCACGAAACGGTCGACGTGCGTCGCCTTGGCGGCCTCGATGATTTCCTCGCGCGTGGCGTTGTCCGCGCCGTACGCGATGTTCTCCGCGATCGTCCCGCCGAACAGCCACGCGTCCTGCAGCACCATGCCGGTCTTGTCGCGCAGCTCCTCACGGTTCATCTTCGCGATGTCGACGCCGTCGAGGGTGATCCGGCCGCCGTCGATCTCGTAGAACCGCATGAGCAGGTTGACCAGCGTGGTCTTGCCCGCGCCGGTCGGGCCGACGATGGCGACCGTGTGGCCCGGTTCGACGCTGAGCGAAAGGTTCTCGATGAGCGGCGTGTCCGGCAGGTACCGGAACGAGACGTCCTGGAACTCGACCTGGCCGCGGACGACCTCGGGCCGCGCGGGCTCGGCGGGTTCCGGTTCCTGCTCCTCGGCGTCCAGCAGCGCGAACACCCGCTCCGCCGAGGCGACACCGGACTGCAGCAGGTTCGCCATGCTCGCGATCTGCGTGACCGGCTGGCTGAACTGCCGCGAGTACTGGACGAACGCCTGCACGTCCC
This sequence comes from Amycolatopsis sp. NPDC058986, assembly GCF_042741125.1. Lineage (NCBI taxonomy): Bacteria > Bacillati > Actinomycetota > Actinomycetes > Pseudonocardiales > Pseudonocardiaceae > Amycolatopsis > Amycolatopsis sp. NPDC058986. The sequence continues at coordinate 139,549 of NZ_JBHYJW010000001.1, forward strand.
CGAGCGACAGCCCGCCCGAGGTGACCCGCAGCGCGCCGATCACGGCCACCAGCACGTAGTTCAGGTTGCCGATGAACATCATCGCGGGCTGGATCATCCCGGAGATGAACTGCGCCTTGAAACTCGACGCGTACAGCGAGTCGTTGTGCTCGACGAAGGTCTTCTGCGCCTCCTTGCGGCGGCCGAACACCTTCACCAGTGAATGCCCGGTGTACATCTCTTCGATGTGCGCGTTGAGCCGCCCGGTGGTGGACCACTGCTTGATGAACTGCGGCTGCGCCCGCTTGCCGATCTTCGCCGCCACGAACACCGACGCCGGCACGGTCAGCAACGCGATCACCGCCAGCAGCGGCGAGATGATGAACATCATCACCAGCACGCCGATGACCGTCAGCACCGAGGACACGATCTGCGCGAGCGTCTGCTGGAGCGACTGCGCGAGGTTGTCGATGTCGTTGGTGACCCGGCTCAGCACCTCGCCGCGCGGCTGGCGGTCGAAGTACTTCAGTGGCAGCCGCGCGAACTTGTACTCCACCTGCTGCCGCAGGTCGAACACCGCGCGCTGCACCAGCGTCGTGGTCAGCCGCGCCTGGATCAGCGAGAAGAACGACGCGATGACGAACAGGCCCAGCACGATCAGCAGGATCCGGCCGACCCCGGTGAAGTCGATCGGCGCCCCGGGCACGAAGTCGACGCCGCCGAGCATGTCGGCCTTGGTGTTCTCGCCGTGGGCCCGCAGCCCGGCGATCACGGCTTCCTTGCTGAGACCGGCCGGCATGTCGTGGCCGAGCGCCCCCGCGAAGATGAGGTCGGTGGCCTTGCCGAGCACCTTCGGCCCGATCACGGTCATCGCGACGCTCAGCGCGCCGAACGCGAGAACCCCGGCCAGCGCCGCGCGCTGCGGCTGCAGCAGGCGCAGCAGCCGGGCGAAGGATCCCTTGAAGTCCAACGCCTTCTCCGGCGGCATGCCGCCGGACATCCATCTGCCGGGCCCGCTCTGGCTGGGCCCCGTCCCGGGCGCGCTCCCGTGCGTCCGCGCGGCGGTCGGCCGCTCGCCCGCTTCGGTCTTGGCGGTCTCCGAGGAGTCGGTGGTGCTCATGCGATGGCCTCGCTTCGCGAGACAGTGTCCAGTCCCTTTTGGCGCATGATGTCGATGATTCGCTCGCAAGCGTCGCTCATGCCGCCTCCTGTTCAGTCAGCTGCGACAGCACGATCTCCCGATAGGTTTCGTTGCCGTCCATGAGTTCGTGGTGGGTTCCGGTGCCGACGACCCGGCCTTCGTCGAGCACGATGATGCGGTCGGCGCCCCGGATCGTGCTGACCCGCTGCGCGACGATGACGACGGTGGCTTCCGCGGTCTCGGCCGCCAGCGCCCGCCGTAGCGCGGCGTCGGTGGCGTAGTCGAGCGCCGAGAACGAGTCGTCGAAGAGGTAGATCTCGGGCTTGTGCACGAGCATCCGGGCGATCGCCAGCCGCTGGCGCTGGCCGCCCGAGACGTTGGTGCCGCCCTGCGCGATCGGCGTGTCGAGTCCTTCCGGCTTCTGCTCGACGAAATCCTTGGCCTGCGCGACCTCCAGCGCGTGCCACAGGTCTTCGTCGGTGGCGTCCGGATTGCCGTACCGCAGGTTGCTCGCGATCGTGCCCGCGAACAGGTACGGCTTCTGCGGGACGAGCCCCACGACCGACGACAGGGTCGTCGGGTCGAGGTCGCGGACGTCGACTCCGTCGACCTTCACCGAGCCCGCCGTGGCGTCCATCAGGCGGGGGATGAGGTTGAGCAATGTCGTCTTCCCGGTGCCGGTACTGCCGATCACCGCGGTCGTCTCGCCGGGGCGGCCGATCAGTGAGATGTCGGACAGCACCGGCTTTTCCGCGCCGGGGTAACGGAATTCCACCCCGGCCAGTTCGAGATGACCGTGCACGGCACCGGGCCGGATGGGCGTGACCGGCAGGCGCACGCTCGGCTCGGTGTCCAGCACCTCGGTGATCCGCTCGGCGCTGACCTCCGCGCGCGGCACCATCATGAACATGAAGGTGGCCATCATGACCGCCATCAGGATCTGCATCAGATAGGACAGGAACGCGGTCAGCGCGCCGATCTGCATGCTGCCCGAATCGATGCGCTGCCCGCCGAACCAGAGCACGGCGACGCTGGAGGCGTTCATCACCAGCATCACGATCGGGAACATCAGCGCCATGAGCCTGCCGACCCGCAGCGACACGGTCAGCAGGTCGTCGTTGGCCTTCGCGAAGCGCTCGCGCTCGTGCGTGTCACGGACGAACGCGCGGATCACCCGGATACCCATGATCTGCTCGCGCAGGACCTGGTTGATCCGGTCCAGCCGTTCCTGCATGAGCCGGAAGGCCGGGCGCATCTTCGCCACGATGACGCTCACCGCGATCCCCAGCACCGGGACGATGACCAGCAGCAGCGAGGACAACGGGACGTCCTGGTTGAGCGCCATGATGATGCCGCCGACACACATGATCGGCGCGGACGCCATGAGGGTGAAGGTCATCAGCGCCAGCATCTGTACCTGCTGGACGTCGTTGGTGGTGCGGGTGATCAGCGACGGGGTGCCGAACTGGCCGACCTCGCGGGCGGAGAAGTCCTGCACCCGGTGGAAGACCGCGGACCGGACGTCCCGGCCCAGCGCCATCGCGGTGCGCGCGCCGAAGTAGACCGCGCCCAGCGAGCCGCCGATCTGGACAAGCGAGACCAGCAGCATCGCGCCGCCGATGCCCAGGATGGCGCCGATGTCCCCCTTGACCACGCCGTGGTCGATGATGTCGGCGTTCAGTGTGGGCAGGTACAGCCCGGCCAGCGTCTGGATGAGCTGAAGCAGTGCGACCAGCCACAGGACGCCCTGATACGGGCGCAGATGACTGCGCAGGAGCTTGATCAGCACAACGGTGACTCCCCCCAGTGGTGGTGTTGTCGTTCGGGTGGTGCTAAGCGATGGTGCTTTCCCGGTCCGTGTCCCGGCGACCGGAAGTGGTGGTGAGCGTGGGAAAACCCGCCGACAGTTCCCCCAGGAGCCGGGTCAGCGTCGGCAGGAACACCTGCTGGTCCGACGTGAACCATTCGACGAAGGCGAGCCGGACCGCGCTTTCCACCGCCCCGGCCATCAGACGGGCGTACAGCTCGTCCCCGGTGTCGGCTTCGGCCCGTTCGATGATGGCGTCGGCGAGGAGGCGTTCGACGGTGTGATGTGCCTTGAGGAACTCTCCCCGCAAGGCAGCATGCCCCATCAGCGCGCGGACCCGGGAAACATAGGCCCGATCGGGTTCGCCGTCACGCGAATATTGTTCGAGCACCGCGCCGGTGATGGCCTCCCACAGCGGCTCCTCCGCCGGACGAGCGAGCAGTGCGTCGCGGACGCGGTGCTGGCGATCGACGACGAACTCGCAGACCGCCTCCTCCTTGCACGAGAAGTAGTTGTTGAACGTGCGCGGGGAGACGCCCACTTCGGCGGCGATGTCCTCGACCTTCACCTGGTCCAGGCCGCGATCGACCGCCAGGCGCAGGGCGGCTTCGCTGAGCGCGCGACGGGCCGCCTGCTTCTTGCGTTCGCGCAGGCCGGGCCGCGACCGGGATTCGGAGGGCATACGGCGAGCGTAGCCAAAAGTTGCGTGGCACGCAAAAATCTGCGCGTCACGCACGAATCGGGCACACTTCCGGGTGGCCTTCCGGTCGCGGTGGGCACACTGGAAGAAGGCTGTCACCCCTGGCCGGACTGTCGCGGGTGGGCGTTTCGGGTTACGGTTGTTACGTAGCGTGAGTACGGGTTCTGCGATCGGCGGAGGTGCGGGCATGCGGGCGATGTGGAAGGGCTCGGTGTCGTTCGGGCTGGTCAGCATCCCGATCCAGCTGTACGCGGCCACCGAGAACAAGAACGTCTCCCTGCGGCAGGTGCACGAGGCCGACGGCGGGCGGATTCAGTACAAGCGGTTCTGCACGGTCGACGGGCAGGAAGTGCCCTACGCCGAGATCGCCAAGGGCTACGAGCTGCCCGACGGAGAGATGGTGGTGCTGACCGACGCCGACATGGCCGACCTGCCGCTGCCCACCCAGCGCATGATCGACGTCCTGGAGTTCGTGCCGATGGAGTCCATCGACCCGATCCAGTTCGACAAGACCTATTACCTGGAACCGCAGAAGAACGCCGTGAAGCCGTACGTCGTGCTGCGGGACGCGCTGCAGAAGGCGAGCCACGTGGCGATCGCGAAGGTCGCCGTCCGGCAGCGGGAGAGCCTGGCCGTGCTCCGCGTGCACGACGACGTCCTGGTGATGACCACGATGCTGTGGCCCGACGAGGTCCGTACCCCGGACTTCCCGTTCCTGCACGAGGATCTCCCGCAGGTGCGCGCGCAGGAGATCACCATGGCGGGTTCGCTGATCGACTCGCTGTCGGAACCGGTCTTCGAGGCGGAGAAGTACTCGGACAGCTATCGCGAAGCGCTCGAATCGATGATCGAGGCGAAGGTCGCGGGGAACGAGACCGCGAAACCCGGCCCGGTCGCGGCGAAGGCCGACGTGGTCGATCTGATGTCGGCGTTGCAGGCGAGCGTCAACGCGGCGAAGAAGTCCCGCAAACCCGCCCCCGCGCGGAAACCCGCGGTGCGCAAGGCGTCCGGAAAGTCCGAAGCGGACCCGAAAACCGCGAAAAAGCCCGCCACACCGCGCGCACGGCGTTCGCCGAAGAGCGCCTGACACCGTCGAGTCGTCCGTCCGGATACGCGAGTCGTCCGTCTGCGTACGCGTGTCGGCGCACCGTGGGTCCGAAGTGGACTCCGGGCGGGGCCGAGGCGGTGACCAGGCTGTTCACCGGGAGTACCGGACCGGTGACGGCGACACGCCGCGCGTATGCCAGACTCTGGCCTCCCCGGGTGGTACCAAGAAGCAGTCGGGTCGAATCGAGCAAGATCGCGGAAGCCCGCAGGACACGGAAGGCGGAACAGCATCATGGACTGTGCGTCCTGTACCGCCGGTATCGACCACTGTCACGGCACACTGGTCGTGCATCCGGACGGCGGATTCGCCGAATGCACGGACGACGGCTGCACCGATGACGATCGCGTGCGGCACGCCCTGATCATCGACTGCCACACCCTCGACGCGGCCTGTGACTGCGTCGTCGAGCAGCACGCGGAAATCGTGCTGTCCCAAGCTTCCTGAGCCTCCCGTCATCGAGGGGCGCCTCCCGCGTGGAGGCGCCCCTCGATGCTGTCCTGGCCGGATTCCGGGCGGGGCGGACGATTTCGGCGTCCCGGACAGCTGCCCGCCGGGCGGGGCCCGCCGGTGTCCCTTGTGGTCCGTCGAGACCGAATTCCTTACCCGATCGTGTAGGTCCGCGTGTACACCGCCTCGACGATGTGCTACCACTAACGGGGTCCTTCGGCTCTCCCTCCCCCTCGGAGCCGGAGGGCCCTTTATTTTCCCGGGGCCTGATCGGTTCGATAGGTCAGTCAGTGCTGTACTGTTCAGTGTGTGGTGACCTGTGAGACTCGAGAGGCCGCGCTGACCCGCGTCGGCCGCGCACTGGCCGATCCGACGCGGTGCCGCATCCTGACGGCGTTGCTGGACGGGCCCCGCTATCCCGGCAGGCTCGCCGCCGAGCTGGAGCTGAGCCGGTCGAACGTCTCGAACCACCTGTCCTGCCTGCGGGGCTGCGGGCTCGTGGTGGCGAGTTACGAGGGCCGTTCGGTGCGATACGAACTCGCCGACGCGCATCTCGCCCGCGCGCTGCGCGAACTCGTCCAGGTCGTGCTCGCCGTCGAACCCGCCGACGACTGCGCGGACGAGGACCGGGCCGTGGGGAGTGAAGCGTGATTCCCGCGCCTGCCGGAGGCTGCCCGGACGGTTGCTGCGCGGGGGAGTCCCGCGTGCTCGCCGCGGATCGCCGGGCGGTGCTGGTCCGCCGCATCCGGCTGCTCGTGGCGGCGACGATCGGCTACAACCTCGTCGAGGCGTTGGTCGCGCTGATCGCCGGATCGCGGGCGTCTTCGGCCGCGCTGATCGGCTTCGGGCTCGATTCGGTCGTCGAGGTCGCGTCTGCCGCCGCGGTCGCGTGGCAGTTCTCCGGACGGGACCCGGAAGCGCGGGAACGCTTGGCGCTCAAGGTGATCGCGCTGTCCTTCTTCGGGCTCGCCTGCTATGTCACCGTGGACGCGGTCCGGGCGTTCGCGGGGGCGGGGGAAGCCCGGCCGTCGGTCACCGGGATCGTGCTGGCCGCCGTCTCACTCGCGGTGATGCCGCTGCTTTCGGCCGCGCAACGCCGTGCGGGCCGCGAACTCGGTTCGGCGAGCGCGGTCGCCGATTCCCGGCAGACGCTGCTCTGCACCGGCCTTTCCGGTGTGTTGCTGGCCGGTCTGCTGCTGAACGGGCTGTTCGGCTGGTGGTGGGCGGATCCGGTGGTCGCGCTGGCGATCGCCGCCGTCGCGGTCAGGGAGGGCAGGACCGCCTGGCGCGGCGAACACTGCTGCTGACCCGACGCCGAGCGCGACAGGCGCTCGACGCCGGGCAGTGTGCGCCGGTCGCGGGTCAGTACCAGTGCGCGCGGCCGCCGATCTGCCGCCCGGTCGCGCCGAGCACGGCGAGTGCGGCACCGGCCACCGCGAGGATGATACCGATCGTCCAGAGCACCTGGATGCCGGTCACGAATCCCACGACCAGCAGGATGACACCGAGGATGATCACGTCGTCACGCTCCTTCTCCTCACTGCCCGTCCGGAAAGGAGTCCCGGACGGGCGTGTGGAAGGAGGGTTTCCGCCGCACCGCAGGGGAAACGCGCCGTTCGGAGCAGCCGGCGCGGCGTTCGGCGCAATCTCGCTCAGTACCGGTAGTGCTCCAGTTTGTAAGGGCCTTCGACGTCGACGCCGATGTAGTCGGCCTGTTCCTTGGTGAGCTTGGTCAGCTTCACGCCGAGCGCGTCGAGGTGCAGCCGCGCGACCTTCTCGTCGAGCTGCTTCGGCAGCCGGTGCACCTCGGTGCTGTACTGACCCGGCTTGCTGAACAGCTCGATCTGCGCGATCGCCTGGTTGGTGAAGGAGTTCGACATCACGAACGACGGGTGCCCGGTGGCGTTGCCGAGGTTCATCAGCCTGCCCTCGGACAGCACGATGATCGCGTGCCCGTCGGCGAACCGCCATTCGTGCACCTGCGGCTTGATCTCGGTCTTGGTGATGCCCGGGATCTTCGCCAGCCCCGCCATGTCGATCTCGTTGTCGAAGTGGCCGACGTTGGCGACGATCGCGTTGTGCTTCATCCGGGCCAGCTGGCCTGCCATGATGATGTTGAAGTTGCCGGTGGTGGTGATGAAGATGTCACCGCGTTCGAGGACGTCGTCCAGCTCGACGACGTCGAGGCCGTCCATGGACGCCTGGAGCGCGCAGATCGGGTCGATCTCGGTGACGGCGACGCGCGCGCCCTGGCCGCGCAACGCCTCCACCGCGCCCTTGCCGACATCGCCGTAGCCGCACACGACCACCTGCTTGCCGCCGATCATCACGTCGGTGGCGCGGTTGAGCCCGTCGACGAGTGAGTGCCGGATCCCGTACTTGTTGTCGAACTTGGACTTCGTGACCGAGTCGTTGACGTTCATCGCGGGGAAGAGGAGCTCGCCGTCGCGCGCCAGCTTGTAGAGCCGCTTGACGCCGTTGGTGGTTTCCTCGGTGACACCGCGGATGTCGGCGGCCATGCGGGTGAACCGCTGCCCGTCGGCGGCCAGGCTTTCGGCCAGCGTGCGCAGGATGATCCGGTACTCCTCGGGTTCGTCGTCGGCGGGTTGGGGCACGGCGCCCGCCGCCTCGAACTCGACTCCCTTGTGGACCAGCAGCGTCGCGTCACCGCCGTCGTCGAGGATCATGTTCGGCGTCTTCCCGCCGGGGAACCGGAAAAGCTGGTCGGTGCACCACCAGTACTCGTCGAGCGTCTCACCCTTCCACGCGAACACGGAAGTCCCTTGTGGACGGTCCGGGGTGCCGTCGCGCCCGACGACGACGGCCGCGGCGGCCTCGTCCTGGGTCGAGAAGATGTTGCAGGAAACCCACCGGACCTCGGCGCCGAGCGCCACCAGTGTCTCGATCAGCACCGCGGTCTGCACCGTCATGTGCAGCGAACCCGCGACACGGGCGCCCTTGAGCGGCTGCGCGGCGGCGTACTCCTCGCGGATGGCCATCAGGCCGGGCATCTCGTGCTCCGCGAGCCGCAGCTGGATCCGGCCCGCCTCGGCCAGCGCCAGATCCGCGACGGCGAAGTCCATTCCGTTGATCTCCCGCAGTTTTTCGCTCATTTCTCGCTCTCTTCTCGGCTGGACAAGGGCAGGAGGAATCAGGGCATTTCCGTGCAGGACGGAAACACCCACTCAGGGGCGGGTCAGTGCTTTTCTTGTCTCGAATGCACGAAGGCGCCTCCTGAGTTCAGGAGGCGCCCTTGGAGTCGTCATCGCGGGCCGAGCGTGGCGGAAAGAATTCCGTCGCAGCGCCTCTCGGCCCGGAAACCAGAGTGGCAAAGCCGCCGGGGAGTGTCAAGCCAGCGTCGTCTCGACCAGATCGCGGCCGAGATCGCTCTCGCCGCTGCCGGGCATCGCGAGCTTCGCCGAGCGGTACCAGGTCGCGTCCGCCTCCGGATGGGGCCCGACCACGCCGACCCGGCCCTTCCCGTGAGCGACGACCACCGCGGCCGGGGTTCCGGTGTCGTAGGTGGCGAGCACGTTCGCGCTCGCGCCAGGGCGCAGCTTGAACTCCGGGCCGTCCTGGAAGTACACCGTCCGGTTCTGGCCGCGCCAGGACACGGTCACCACCGTGTCCTGGGTGGTGCGCACGCTGGCCTTGCGGGAGGCGATGTACTGGTCGGTGTCGCCGGGCAGCAGGTTGAACCCCGGAGTGGCCCCGGCGAGGTAGCCGCCGAGGCAGAAGCCCACGTAGCGGCCGCCGTCGGCGACCCAGCCGCGGATGTCGTCGGCGTAGCGGCGCATCTTCCGCCAGCCGTCGTCCAGGCTGCCCCCGCCGGGCTGGGCGTAGAGGACGGCCTTGTCGAGCGAGGCCCGGGTGAGTGATGTCGCTTCGCCCGGCCCGCAGTACTCGACTCGCAACGGCGTGGTGGTGCCCCGCAGCAACGTCGCGACGGCCTCGGCGCAGCCGTCGCAGGCGGCCGGGCCGCGGTAGACGAGCGCGAGCGGCCGGTCGTCGGACGTGAAGGTGGCGACTCCGGCCCAGCCGAGCCCGCCGGCGGCCACGACGGCGCCGGCACCGATGAGCAGAGTCCGTCTTCGCACGGCCACCTCCACAGGGGACAGTGCGTCAAGGCTAGCCGCGCGGTGGTGAGTCCGTGGTGTGTCGTGACACTCAGGACAGCTTCGGCCACGCCTGCCCGATCAGAGCCGCGACCGCGCCCGCGTCGTGGCGCAGTTTGCCGCTGGACCCGACCACGATCTGCACAGTGAGCCCGCCGCCGCTGCGCTGGCAGCTCATCACGCCTTTGGCGTCCTCCGCGGGTTTCTCACCCGCCCGCGTCGGCTGGTTGTAAATGACGCACACGACGTCGCCGACGCGTTCGAGATCCTGCTGAGGCGCGGCGAGGCCCAGCCGCGCCGCGTCGACGTAGGGCACGAACGGCTCCGGCGAATCGGCCCGGACCGCTTGCAGCAGCACGATTTCTTCGAGTTCGGCGTCGGCGTAGCGCTGGGACACCGCGCCTGCGCCGTGATAGGCGGACGACAGCCGTTCGGCGTTCTTGACCTCATCCGCGTTCTCACCGTCGACCAGGCTCTTGGTCTTGTCGCCGCCGCGCTTGGCCAGCGCGTCCTGATAACGGGACAGGCCGCCGATCGTGTCCGGCGCCTTGAGCGTCATGCCGGAGACGCCCGGGCCGGACAGCCCGATCACGAGCCAGGGAACACCGACCAGGAGCGCGCCGACGACGACACCGGCAAGCGCGACGAGAACTGTGCGGTTGGCTCTGGGGGCAGGGGAAGCGGCGGGCGCGCTGGGGAGGGCAGGTGCGGTCACCCGGGCAGCGTCGCGGATCTCGTCCGGTGCGGTAAGGGCAGTAATGCCGTCAGCTCACAGGAGAAACGCCCCGCGCCAGATCCGTTCGGACCGCCCGCCGATGAGCCCCGCGTCCCGCAGGAACGGCACGATCTTCTCGGCCATCCACCGGCGGGTCTCACGGAAGTGCGGGTTGGCCAGCGCGGCGGCCCGTCCTTCCCGGGGATCGATTCCGACGCTGCGATAAACGCGCGGGTCGACGAGGGTGTCGACGACGCCGTAGGAGACCAGGGCGGTGCGGGCCCGATGCCAGCGCAGGCCCGCGGGGGACAGCCGCGGCACCGTCCGCAGTACCTCCTCCTTCGCGAACCGGACGTGGCGGGCCTCTTCCACCACGTGGATCCGGTTCACCGCGCGGATCAGCGGCTGGATGCCGTCATCGTCCATCATGGACCGTTGCAGCCGGTCGGTGGTCTCCTCGGCCACCAGCACCGCCGCGAACATCGACGGCCCGGCGGCGGTGGCGGCGAAGACCTTGCCCAGCCTGCGCACGATCTCGGGGACGCCGTAGCGGGGCACGCCGAGCCGTTCGGCCGTCCGCGCGAACATCACCGAGTGCCGGGTCTCGTCCCCGATCTCGGTGAGCGCGTACTGCGCGTGCTCGGTGCGGGCGTCGAGGTTGTAGACGTAGCGGGCGAGCAGCTGCATCAGCACGATCTCGAACCACAACCCGACGCTCATGATGCTGGCGATCTCGTGTTTGGACAGTTCTATGCGCTGGTCCGGCGTCAGCCGGTCCCAAAGCGGCGTGCCATACAGCGAAACCCGTTCCAGCGGCATGAACGCCTTACCGTCGACGAGCGGGGCGTCCCAGTCGATGTCGACGTACGGGTCGTACGAGTTCTTCGCCGAGCTCTTCAGCAGGCGTGTGGCGGTGACATCCCGATCCTGGGGCTGGATCTCGACAGCCATGGCGATCTCCAAGTAGGGGGTACGCGACGTACTAGGTACCTGCGCAGCGTACACCCGCTCCCGGACGGTTGAGTAGGCTTGCCCCATGGCAGTGCCCGCCGCGAACACCAGGAAGCCCGCCGCGCACAAGGTCGACGGACGGGCGGCACGCTGGGCGGGGCAACAGGAGCGGCGGCGGGCGGAGTTCGTCGAGGCGGCGCTCGAGGCGATCGCCGAACACGGCCCCGGCGTGTCGACGGAGCAGATCGCCGAACGCGCGGGTGTCGCCCGCACGCGGCTGTACCGGCATTTCGCCGACGCGTCCGACCTCCAGCGCGCCATCGCCCAGCGGGCGGCCGAGCTGGTGACCGCCGAACTGGCCCCGTTGTGGCGCCCGCAGGGCTCGCCGCGGGAGATGATCGCGGCCGCCATCGGCACCCATCTGCGCTGGCTCACCGAGCACGCCCAGCTGCACCGCTACCTGCTGCGGACGGTACGCAGCAGCGGGGAAACCGGGGCGCTGCCCGACATCCGCTCCGCGATCGCGCTGCACCTGAGCAAGCTGTTCGCCGGCTACCTCGCGGCGTTCGGGCTCGACACCGCCCCGGCGGACACGGTGGCCTTCGGCCTGGTCGGGTACGTCGAATCGGCCACCACGCGCTGGCTCGACCATCCGGGTGAGCTGACCAAGGCCGAGCTGTCCGAGCAGTTGTCCGGCACGATCTGGGCGATGCTCGACCACACGCTGCGCTCCCGCGGCGTCGAACTCGACCCGGATCAGCCGCTGCCGCTGCCCGACGGTATGGACTGAGCGCCGCCGCCGAGTTCCGCGCGCAAGCCTGTCACCAGGACGCGCAGCCCGAACTCGAAGCGCCCGTCGAAGTCGAGGAACCGGCCGATCGTCGCGATCGAGAGACGGGGGTAGGCCGTGGGGTCCAGCGCCGCGGTGAACGTCTCGGCCTCGGTACCGCTCGCGCCCTGCTGTTCGAGCGTCTCGCCGAGGACGTAGCTGAAGATCGTGGTGAGCGTCCACAGCGCGGTTTCCTCGGGGAAGCCCGCGGCGTCGAGCATCGCCAGTGTCCGATCGCCGAGGGTCATCGTGTGCTGCTTCGTGACGTAGCTGCCACCGACGATACGGGCCCCGTCGCGCTGTGCCAGCAACGATTCCCGCATCTCCCGCGCGAAGACGGTGACGTTCTCCGCCCAGTCCGCGCCGTCGAAGCGGACCCGCTCGGACACTCCGGCCGTGATCGTCTCGGCCATCTCGTCGAGCAGGGCCTGCTTGTTTTCGAACAGCCGGTAGAGCGTCGGGAGCTGTACGCCGAGGCTCGTGGCGAGCTTGCGCATCGTCAGCGACTCCAGCCCGCCGGAGCCGACCAGGGCGAGCGCGGCGCGCGCCACGGTTTCCGCCCGTACCTTGCTCCGGGGCTGTGTCCCAGCGACTCTCGTTGACATGTTAACGATGATATCACTACATTGGATTTCGAGAGCGATAACGTTGTTAACACCAATTGGAGCGGTCATGACGAGTGTGGCTCCGGTGCGGGCGCGTACCGAAAAGGCCGATCTTCCGATGGTGGTGCGGCAGCTGCGCTGGGAGGCCGCCGGGGTGGTCTCGGTCGAGCTGTCCGCCGCCGACGGGCGCGAGCTGCCGCCGTGGCGTCCCGGCGCGCACCTCGAACTGGTGCTGCCCACCGGGATTTCCCGGCAGTACTCGCTGTGCGGGTGGCCGGAGGACAGGTCCTGCTATCGCATCGGCGTGCTGCGCGAGCGGAACAGCCGCGGCGGCTCGGAGTACGTGCACGCGTTCCTCCGCCCGGGACAGCCGGTGCGCGTGCGCGGTCCGCTGGACAATTTCGGCTTCCGTCCCGCCGGGGCCTATCTGTTCATCGCGGGCGGGATCGGGATCACGCCGATCCTCCCGATGGTGCGTGACGCCGAAAGCAGGGGAGTGCCGTGGCAGCTCGTGTACGGCGGCCGGGCCGCGGATTCGATGGCGTTCCTCGACGAACTGCGGCCGTACGGGGATCGGGTGCGGCTCTACCCCGCGGACCGCGGTGGCCGGATTCCGCTGGACGAGTGGCTCGAACAGCCGCCGCCCGGCACGGACGTCTACGTGTGCGGTCCGGAACGCCTGCTGACCGCGGTCGAGGAGGGCGCCGCGCACTGGGGTCCCGGTGCCGTGCACGCGGAGCGGTTCAAGGCCCGTCCCAAACCCGCGCGGCCGAACACCGAGATCGAGGTGGTGTGCGCCCGGTCGGAGCGGACGGTGACCGTGCCCGCCGACCGGAGCGTCCTCGGGGTGCTCGAAGAGGAAGGGCTGCCGATCACCGGGTCCTGCCGCGAAGGCATCTGCGGCACCTGCGAAACCCGGGTGCTGGACGGCGACCCCGACCACCGCGACGACATCCTCTCCGGCGACGACCGCGTCTCCGGCGACGTGATGTACCCGTGTGTGTCGCGGGCGCTCGGCCCGCGGCTGGTCCTCGACGTCTGACGAAAATCCCGCAGTGACAAGGAGAATCCCATGAGCGTCGACATCGGCAGCGCCCGCGGCGCCGTTCCCGTCCACACGGCGGCCGACGACTACCGGCCCATCGACATGGCCAGGGTCCGGGAGATCATCGGTCACCCGACGCCGTTCATCGCTGAGAAGAAGGAACCCCGCATCGGCGAGTTCGCCGCCCGGTTCATCGCGCACAGCACGTTCTTCGTCCTGGCCAGCTCCGACGAGAACGGGAACCTCGACACCAGCCCGAAAGGTGATCCGCCGGGGGCGGTGCGGGTGCTGGACCCGTGGACGCTGGCCATTCCGGACCGGCCCGGCAACAAGTCCGCGGACACGTTCGAGAACCTGGCCCGCAACCCGGGTGTCGGCATGGTGTTCCTGGTGCCGGGCCTGCGGGAAACCTTGCGTGTCAACGGGGACGCGTTCGTCACCGACGACCCCGGGCTGCTGGAACGGCTCGGCGCCGACGGGAAACCCGCCGTGCTGGCGACGATCGTGCGCGTGCGCGAGGTGTTCGGCCAGTGCGGCAAAGCGGTGATCCGCGCGAAGCTGTGGGAGGGTGACGAGCGCGGGCTCGCCGACGCCGTGACGGTGGGCGGGAGCTTCAGCTCCCTGCACGTCGCGGAGAACGCCGGGAAGATGGACCGCGTCCTCGGCAAACAGGCTGGTGAGCTGGGCGGGCGCCTCGAACACGCCTACCGGACCGAGCTGTACTGAGCGGCTAGTCGGCCACAACGGGGAATTCGGCGCGGACGCCGAGCAGCCGCACCGGTTTGGTGAGCTCGAACATCGCCAGCACCGTCCGGGCCGCGCGGGCGATTTCGGCGGCGTCGGCGGTCGGCTCGGGCAGGGTGACGCTGTGCGTGTGCGTCAGGAACGGAGCGAAGCGCACCTTCACCGCGACCCGCGCGGCCGGTCTGCCCTCTTCGGACACGTCCTCGGCGACGCGCTGGGCCAGTGTGGCCACCTCGGCCGCCACGGCGCCGGGGTCGGTCAGGTTCTGCTGGAAGGTGGTTTCACGGCTGCGGGACTTGGCCACCCACGGAGTCGCGGTGACCTCGGCGTCGCCGATCCCGCCGGCGAGCAGCCGGTACCACGGGCCGAGCCGGGGGCCGAACCGCGCGGCGAGGTCGTCGGGGGAGGCCCCGGCGAGATCGAGCACCGTGTGCAGACCGGCCTCGGCGAGCTTCTTCGCGGTCTTGCGGCCGATGCCCCAGAGCGCGTCGGTCGGGCGGCCGGCCATCACGTCCCACCAGTTCTCCTGGGTAAGCCGGAAAATCCCCGCCGGTTTGCCGAATCCGGTGGCGAGTTTCGCACGCAGCTTGTTGTCCCCGATCCCGACCGAAGAGGACAGACCGGTCCGTTCGGCGACGGCGTGGCGGACGTCGGCCGCGAGTGTCTCGGGGTCGTCGGTGACCGCGCCGAGGAACGCCTCGTCCCAGCCGAGCACCTCCACCACCACCACCGGGAATTCGCGCAGCACGGCCATCACCCGCTCGGACGCCTCCTCGTACGCGGGGGCGTCAGTGGGCAGGAAAACGGCGTCGGGGCAGCGTTTCGCCGCGGTCCGCAGGGGCATCCCGGACTGGATCCCGAACTCCCGCGCCTCGTACGACGCGGTCGCCACGACCGCTCGCTCGGTCACGTCGCCGGTGCCGCCGACGACCACCGGGCGGCCGCGCAATTCGGGATGACGCGCGATCTCGACCGCGGCGATGAACTGGTCGAGGTCGAAGTGCAGGACCCAGTCGGTGGCGGACACGCGGTCCAGTGTGCGGGAGCGCCGGCCCCCGGCGCATCCGGAGCCCGGGTCAGCGGCGGCGGCGCGCGGCGTAGGCCCAGATCGCACCGCCCGCGGCCGGGACGGCGTACAGGACGAGCGGGACCGTGGAGGTCAGCACGCCCACGACCGGCAGTACGAGTGCCGCCGCGCCGAGCGCGATCGCCAGGGCCGTCAGCCAGCGCGACGACGAGGGCTTCGCCGACCGCAGCATCTCGGCGAGCTCCGGATCGGTCGTCTCGAACCAGTGCTCGATCTTGTCCAGCTCGTGGCGGTCGTGACGGCTGAGCATCGCGTAGCCTCCTTCGGCGCCGGACCCGGCAGTCACCTGGGGAATACCCACCCGCGACGCGAAATAACCGTATAACGTCCTATTCACCCCGTCGGTCCACAATGGACACTTTCGGGGTGTCCGGGGGCGGTCGCCCGGAGTCTGGGTCACTATCGCCTTGACGCGCGCCCCAGCCTCCCGTAGAACTTAGATCGTCAACACGAACTAAGTTCGTCAATCCGGTTTCCCGGCCTCGCCCAGCTCCCTGAGCCGTGTTCGAGAGACCAGTTCGGGAGGTATGTGATGCGAGTTTCCGTCGTCGGAGCCGGTCTGGGCGGCCTGTGCCTGGCGCAAGGGCTGCGTGGCGCCGGGATCGAGGCCGACGTCTACGAGCGCGACCCGGCGATCACCGCGCGGTTCCAGGGCTACCGGCTCGTGCTGAACCCGGTGGGATTCGAGGCGCTGCGGAGCTGTCTGCCGCCGCGCTGGCACCCTCTGCTCGACGAGGTCGTCAGTGACGCCTACGTCGAGCGGCTGGCCCTGGATCCGCAGCTGAACAAGATCGGCGAGCTCGGCCCCGCCAGGAGCGGGATCGTGGTCGACCGCCATGTGCTCCGCTGCCTGCTGCTCACCGGTCTCACGGTCCACACCGGAGCCGCGCTGACCGGCTACGACGTACTGGACGACGGCAGGGTCGAGGCCCGGTTCGCGCACGGTGGCGCGGCCACCGCCGACCTGCTCGTCGGGGCGGACGGGGTCAACTCCGCGGTTCGCTCGGTGTTGTCGCCGCGGACCACGCCGTCCGGCACCGGTGTCCGGTTCGTCATCGGCCGCACGCCGCTGTCCGAGCGCTTCGCCGGAGTTTCGCGGGCTTACGGCGGGAAGATCGCCGGGGACGGGGTGAGCCTGCTGCTCGGCGCGATGCGTTTCCGTACTCCGCCGAAGGAGGCGGCCGAGAAGCTGGCTCCCGAGGTGACCCTCCCCGACATCCGCGACTACGTGCGCTGGGCGATGATCCTGCCGCCGACCGGCTCGCTCAGTGACCTGACCCCGCAGGAAGCCGTGTTGTCCAGGATGGACGGCTGGCATCCGGAGCTGCGGACGTTGATCGAGGAGGCCGATCCGGACAACAGCACCCTGCTGTCCATCCGGGTGGTCGAGCCCGGCGAGCGCTGGGCGCCCGGCCCCGTCACGCTGCTCGGTGACGCCATCCACGCCACTTCCCCGACCGGCGGCAACGGCGCCAACACCGCACTGCGTGACGCCGACCTGCTGCGTCGCTGCCTGGTCGAAGCCGCCGAGGGACGCCAGGATCTCCTTGGCGCGGTCGGCGACTACGAGCGGCAGATGTTCGAGTACGGCGCCGAGGCCGTGCGCCACAGTCTCGAGGCGATGCCCGCCTACGTCCCGAAACCGGCGTGACGGATGGCCGGTTGAGCGCTCGAATTCGTCCGGATGGGCGGTAACGCGGGCGGGAATCCGGGAAAACCCTTTCCGCACGGTAATTTGTGCGGGACTGGTGACCGGCTGTGATCAGGCGACATCCTCTGGAGGACCCTTGACCATTCCCACCGAACCTATCGGCAGCATCCCGCGGCCCGCCTACCTCGTGTCCGGGCTCGGTGACTTCGCCGCAGGCCGGATCGACGCGAACGCGCTGGCGGAACTGGAAGCCAAGGCACTGGCCGAAACGATCGGCCGTCTCGAGGAGACCGGTTCCCCGGTGCTCACCGACGGCGAGCAGGGTAAGCCGAGCTTCGCGACCTATCCGCTGGCGGGCTCGGACTCGCTGGCGCCGGACGGCGTCGTCATCCCGTTCGCCGACGGGCACACCCGCCAGCTGCCGAAGCTGACGGCCGGTCCCTTCCGGTACCAGACGTACGCGGACGAATACCTTGTGCGGGCGAAGAAACTGACCGACAAGCCGGTGAAGCAGGCGGTGATCGCGGCGTCGGCGATCGGGCTGATCTACCCGCAGGACGGGATCGACGGGTACAGCAACGAACAGTTCGTGGCCGATCTGGTGGACGAGGCGGCGGCCGACATCCGGCGCAGCCTCGACGCCGGCGCGGACAGCGTCCAGCTCGACTTCACCGAGGGACGTCTTTCGCTCAAACTGGACCCCTCGGGCGGGCTGCTGCAGTTGTTCGTCGACCTGAACAACCGGGTGCTCGAACGGTTCACCGAGCAGGAGCGGCAGCGGATCGGCGTGCACACCTGCCCCGGCGGGGACCAGGATTCGGCGCACAGCCTCGACGTCGACTACTCGGGTCTGCTGCCGACGTTGTTCCGGCTGAACGTCGGCCGGGTCTACGTCCAGCTCGCCAGCGAAAGCGACCCGGAGAAGGCGTTGCGGATCATCGCCGAGCACCTGCGGCCGGACCAACGGGTCTTCGTCGGCGTCATCGATCCGATCGACCCGCGGGTCGAGACGGCCGAGGAGGTCCGCGACCGGGTGCTCGCCGCGGCGCGGCACATCCCGGTGGACCGGCTCGGCACCTGCGACGACTGTGGGTTCTCGCCGTTCGCCGATGACGTTTCGACGTCGCGGGACACGGCGTTCGCGAAGATCGCGGCCAGGGTCGAAGGCACCCGCCTGGCCGCCGAAACCCTGGGCGTCTGACCTGGCTCGCTCGTCGCGCTAGGTGCTCTGGGCGGCCACCCGGACGCCGAGCGCGACGAGCAGCGAGCCCATCACGGCGTCCAGCGCGCGCCGGACCTTGGCCCTGGTGAGGAACCGCCGCAGCAGGCCGACCACGACCGCGAGCGTCATGAACCACACCACGGTCGAGGCGAGGGCGAGGACGGCGAGTTCGAGGACCTGCGCCGTCGACGCCGACCGCGGGAGGAACTGGGGGACCAGCGCCAGGAAGTAGACTGCGACCTTCGGGTTGAGCAGGTTGGTGAGCAGGCCCTGGCGGAACCCCGCCCACGCGGTGAGCTGCTTCGGGCCGTCCTGGCGAAGCTCCTGGTACTCGCCGCGGCGGACGGCGAGCCATGCCTTGACGCCCAGGAAGATCAGGTAGGCCGCGCCGATCAGCTTCACCACGGTGAACGCCACCGCCGAGGCGGCCAGCACCGCGGCGACGCCGAACGCGATCGCCACCACCCAGGCGAAGACCCCGCACGCGATCCCGATTCCGGCGGCGATGCCCGCGCGGCGCCCGCCGACGAGCGAACTCCGCGTCACGACCACGAAATCCGGGCCGGGGAGCATGGCACCGAGCAGGACGACGAGCGCGAACGAGAACGCGGTGGCGGCGGAGACCATGTGCGGACCCTACTTGTCCGCCGCATCTTCGAGCAAAGCTGTAGGGTTCGATCATGAGTGCTGACAGCGCCGACACCGTCGCGGAGATCCGGACCCGGGTGCGGATTCCGGTGCGCTTCGACGGTTTCGAGGTCGAAGGCGAAGCCGTCACGTTCCGCGGTCTCGTCGACGGCGCGGAGCATCTGGCGTTCGCGTTCGGCACTCCTGGTGACAGCGTCCCCCTGGTGCGAATCCATTCCGAGTGCCTGACCGGCGACGTCTTCGGGTCGGCGCGGTGCGACTGCGGCCCGCAGCTGCGCGAAGCGGTCGCGCGGATCTCCGAGACCGGCGGCTATCTGCTCTACCTCCGGCAGGAGGGGCGGGGCATCGGCCTCTACAACAAGCTCGACGCGTACGCGCTGCAGGACCAGGGGCTCGACACCTACGCGGCGAACACCGCGCTCGGGCTGCCCGAGGACGCCCGCGACTACACCGCCGCCGCGCAGATGCTGCGCGCGCTCGGCGTCACGCGAGTGGATCTCCTGTCGAACAACCCCGACAAGGCCGGGCAGCTGCGGGCCGCCGGGATCGCGTTGCGCGAATGTGTGCCGACCGGGGTGTTCGCGACCGAGAGCAATGTCCGCTACCTGCGGGCGAAGGCGGAACAGACCGGCCACAGTCTTACGCTGCCCGGCCTGGCCAGCTGAATCACGACCGTCGTTTCGCCGCCGCGGCCGCGGGGCCGGTGGTCAGTTTCTCCAGCAGTCCGATGAGGACGGTCTGCTCCTGTTCGGTCAGCGACGAGGCCCAGGCCCGCTCGCGCGCGTTGTGGTCCTGGTACGCGCCGACGACGGCATCGTGCCCCGCGTCGGTGAGACTCAGCTGCACCGCGCGGCGGTCGTGCTCGGCCGGGGTCCGCGAGACCAGCCCGTCCCGCTCCAGCGTGTTGACCAGCGCGGACACCGCGGCCCGGCTCATCCCGGAGAGCCGGGCGACGTGCCGGGCCTCCAGCGGCCCGGCCAGCCACAGCACGAACAGCACCCGGAACCCCGCCCAGCTCCAGCCGCGCGGGCGGTGCACGGTCGACTCCCAGTCGTAGACGAGCGCGCTGGCCAGCCGGTGCAGCGTGAGCCCGAGACGCATCGCGGCAGGGTCGATCGCGGGCAGCTCACTGTGGGTCTTCTCGATCGCGTAGTCGACGAACGAGAGGTAGTCGAGCTCGGCCGGTTCCTCGCGCATTCGCACAGGCTAAGCCAAAGGGCTTCACACCGGCGGGGAGGCGGGCTAGCCTGACACCGAGAATGGTCAAACCTTTGACTAGTACGAGGGAGTGCTCGTCATGACCAAGAAGGCCTTCGCCTCCTCGGCGGACCTCGACGAGAAGCAGCAGACTCTCGAGGTGCTCGCCGACGGCGTGTACGCGCTCACGGCCGAGGGAGACCCCAATATCGGGGCGATCGAGGGCGAGGACTTCCTCGTCTGCTTCGAGGCGCTCGCGACGCCGGTCGCCGCGGCCGAGTGGCTCGCGAAACTGCGCGAGCACACCGACAAACCCGTGCGCTATCTGGTTCTTTCGCATTATCACGCGGTCCGGGTGCTCGGCGCGTCCGCGTTCGACGCCGAGGTGATCGTCGCGCACGAGAACACCCGCGCACTGGTCGCCGAGCGCGGCAAGGAGGACTGGGAGAGCGAGTTCGGCCGGATGCCGCGGCTGGCGAAGGGCGCGGATTCGGTGCCAGGGCTCACCTGGCCGACGCTGACGTTCTCCGACCGGCTCACCATCGACCTCGGCAGCGACAGGGGCGACCTGGTGCTCCAGTACTGCGGGCGCGGGCACACCGAGGGCGACATCGTCGCCTGGCTGCCCCGGCAGAAGATCCTCTACGCCGGGGACCTCGTCGAGGCCGAGGCCGCGCTGTACACCGGCGACGCCTTCCACCGCGACTGGTCTTCGTCCACTTTGGACACGGTGGCCGCGTTCGGCGCCGACGTGCTCATCGGCGGCAGGGGCGGGGTGAGCCGGGGCCGGGACGCGGTGGACGCGGCGATCGCGCAGACGCGGCACTTCCTGACCGTCATGATCCGTGAAGTCGGCGCGGTCCAGGAGCGCGGCGGGACGTTGAAGGAGGCCTTCGAACGCACCCACGCGGCGCTCGTGGACGGCTACGGGCACTGGCCGATTTTCGAGCACTGCCTGCCGTTCGACGTCTCGCGGCTGTGGGACGAGCTCTCCGGGATCGAGCGGCCCGTGGTGTGGACGGCCGAGCGGGACCGGGAGGTCTGGGACCAGTTGCAGGACTAGGACCGTGGACACCGTGACCGCGCGTGTGGCGGTGCTGGGCAACGGGCCGGTCGGGCAGACGACGGCGCTGCTGCTGGCCGGGTGGGGGATTCCGGTGGTGCTGCTGGACCGGCGGCCCGCTCGCGATCTCGTCGGTTCGAAGGCGATCTGCCAGCAGCGGGACGTCCTCGACATCTGGGCGGCGGTGGGCGCGGGCGAGGCCGTCGCGGCGGAGGGCGTCACCTGGACCACGGCACGGACGTTCTACCGCGATCGTGAGTTGTTCTCCTACCGGTTGCCCAGTCCCGACACGCGGCTCCCGCCGTTCGTCAACCTGTCCCAGTCCCGTACCGAGGAAATCCTGGACGAGCGGATCGCGGCGCAGCCGCTCATCGACGTGCGGTGGGGCCATCGGGTCGCCGGCATCGAGCAGTCGGCGGACGGCGTGGGGATCCGGTGCGAGACCACCGGCGGCCCGAGCCGGATCGAGGCGGACTACGCCGTCGCGTGCGCCGGCGCCCGGGGCGACGACGTCCGGCGGATGCTCGGCGTCGGCTTCGGCGGGCAGTCCTTCGACGATCTGTTCCTGATCTGCGACATCCGCGCCGACCTCGAAGGCTGGGCGACCGAACGGCGGTTCTACTTCGACCCGCCGTGGAACCCGGGGCGGCAGGTGCTCATCCATCCGTGCCCAGGCGGGCACTTCCGCATCGACTGGCAGGTGCCCGGCGACTACGACCTCGCCGCCGAGGAAAGCGACGGCAGGCTCGACGCGCGAGTGCGCGCGATCATCGGCGACCAGCCCTACGAGATCGCCTGGAAATCGGTGTACCGCTTCCATTCCCGGGTCGCCGACCGGCTGCGCGCGGGCCGCGTCCTGCTGGCGGGGGACTGCGCGCACCTCATGGCGCCCTTCGGCGCGCGCGGGCTCAACTCCGGAGTCGCGGACGCGGAGAACGCGGCGTGGAAACTCGCCTACGTCCTGCGGGGCTGGGCGGGGCCGGGGCTGCTGGAGAGCTACCACGACGAACGGCACGCGGCGGCGCTGGAGAACCTCGCGGTCACCAGCGCGACGATGGACTTCCTCGTGCCGCGCACGCCGGAGCACCGGGCCCGCCGCCTCGACGTGCTGGACCGGGCCACGCGCGATCCGGCCCTGCACGCCGAGGTCGACTCCGGACGGCTCGCCGAACCGTTCTGGTACACCGGATCCCCGCTGACCACACCGGATCCGGCGCGGCCCTTCGTCGATCGTCCACCGCGCGGGACGCTTCCCGCCGCGGGCCCCGGCGTGCTCGTCCCGGACGTCGTGCTGCCCGGCGGCGAGCGGCTGCGTGCTCTGGCGAGGGCCGGGTTCCTGCTGCTCACGGCTCTCGGCGCGGACACCGCCGAGCTGCGTTCGGCGGTCGCGGCGAGCACCTCGTCGCCGGTCCGGATGTGCTCGCTCGACCCGGGGACGACGGCCGCGCTCGGCGCGCGTCCCGGCGAGACCTGGGTGGTCCGCCCGGACGCGCACGTCGCCGCTGTCGCCGTCACCCCCGGGGAACTCGCCGCCGCGCTCCGCCGCGCCCACGGCTATCCGTCCACTTCGGACACTCCATTCCGCTGAACGGCGGATGTATAACGGCCTATACCGCTGGTCGATGGGGCAGGAATCCCGTGCCGGGCTGACGCGACACCGGTGCGCAGGGCATGATCGGCGGGGAAAGCCGTGAGCGGGAGGCCAGATGAGCATTGTCGGCACCAGGGTGGTCCGCGTGGAGGACCAGAAGCTGATCACCACGGGTGGCGCGTACGTGGACGATCTGCGGGAGGAAGCGCTTTCCGGAGCCGTACACGCGGTGTTCGTGCGCAGTCCGATCGCGCACGCGCGGATCGAGGGGATCGACGTTTCGGCGGCGCTGGAAGCGCCGGGCGTGGTCGCGGTCCTCACGGCCGCGGATCTCGACCTCGCCCCGCACGACTCGGGGCCGGTGCAGGAGCCGTGGCTCGCTTCGGACGTCGTCCGGTACGTCGGTGAGCCGGTCGCGCTCGTGCTGACCGAGGAGCGGTACCAGCTGGCGGACGCCGCCGAGCTGGTGGACGTCGACTACGACCCGCTGGACGCGGTGGCGGGCATCGACGCGGCCTTGTCCGGCGAGACCGTGCTTTTCCCGGAATTCGAAGACAATGTCGTGCAGACCCACGGCGGTCCGTTCGACGACGCGACGTTCGCCGACTGCGAAGTCGTCGTCACCGAGTCCGTGCTCAACCAGCGGCTCGCGGCCGCGCCGCTGGAGGTCCGCGGCGCCTCGTGCGCGTGGGGCGGGGACGGCAGGCTGACGATGTGGCTGTCCACCCAGAACGCGCAGATCGGCCGGTCGCAGCTCGCCATGGGGCTCGGCGTCGGCGAGGAATCCGTCCGGGTGATCGCACCGGACGTCGGTGGTGGGTTCGGCGCGAAGATCGGTGCCGACCCCGAGGCGATCGTCCTCGCCTGGGCGGCGCGCCGGGCCGGACGGCCGGTGCGGTGGACCGAATCGCGCAGCGAGAACCTGACCGCGATGACGCACGGCCGCGCCCAGCGGAACACCGTCACCATCGGCGGCAGGCGCGACGGCACGGTGCTCGCGTACCGGATCGACGTCGTGCAGGACGCGGGTGCTTACCCGCGCGCGTTGTTCCTGCCGACGCTGACCGAGCTGATGGCGCCGGGCGTCTACCGGTTCCCGAAGGTGGAGGCGGCCAGCCGCGCGGTGGTCACCACGACGACTCCGATCGCGGCGTACCGCGGGGCGGGGCGCCCGGAGGCGACCGCGGCGGTCGAACGCGCGATGGACCTGTTCGCCGCGGAGATCGGGATGGATCCCGCCGAGGTGCGGCGGATCAACTTCATCCGGCCCGAAGAGTTCCCCTACACGACGGCGACCGGTGCGTCCTACGACACCGGGGAGTACGCCAAGGCGCTCGACGCGGTGCTCGAAGCCGCCGGGTACGCGGAACTCCGTGCCGAGCAGGAGCGGCGGCGGGCCGAGGGCGACGTCGTGGCGCTCGGGCTCGGGATCGCGACCTACGTCGAGATCACCGGTGGGGACGGCGGCGGGGAGAGCGGCCGCGTCGAGATCAACCGCGACGGTTCGGTGACCGCGTACACCGGGAGTTCCCCGCACGGTCAGGGATTGGCGACGTCCTTGGCGATGCTGCTGTCGGACCGGCTCGGGGTGCCGCTCGGGAAGATCACCGTGAAGCACGGTGACACCGACGAGGTGCCGAAGGCGGTCGGCACGTTCGGGTCGCGTTCGCTGCAGTTCGGCGGTTCGGCGATCCGGCAGGCCGCCGACGAGGTGATCGCGCACGCCAGGGAGATCGCGGCCGAGCTGCTGGAGGCCGGGGCGGACGACATCGAGCTCGACGCCGAGCGCGGGGTCTGGCAGGTGCGCGGCGCGCCGTCCAGCACGGTGCTCACCTGGGCGCGGCTGGCCGAGGCGGCGGGGGAGACGAAACTGACGGCCGACGTCTGGTTCGCCGACGGCAAGCCGACGTTCCCGTTCGGCGCGCACCTCGCGGTGGTCGAGGTGGACACCGAGACCGGGAAGGTCGTGCTGCGGCGGATCGTCGCGGCCGACGACGCGGGCCCGGTGGTCAACCCGCTGACCTTCCGGGGCCAGCGGCACGGCGGGCTCGGCCAGGGCGTCGCGCAGGCGTTGCTGGAGGTGATGAACTACGACTCCGACGGCAACCCCACCACGGCGACGCTGGCCGACTACTCGTTCATCACCGCGACCGAGCTGCCGGACTTCGAACTGGTGGACCTGGCGACCCCGACGACGCGGAACCTGTTGGGGGTCAAGGGAATCGGTGAGGCGGCGACCATCGGGTCGACGCCGGCGGTGCACAACGCCGTCGTGGACGCGCTGGCGCCGTACGGGGTGCGGCACCTGGACATGCCGGCGACCCCGATGCGGGTCTGGGCGGCACTGGACGAGGCTGGGAAGGCGGAGAAGAAGTGAAGGTCGGGATCGAGGTCAACGGCCGCGCGGTGACCGAGGAGGTGGAGGACCGCACGCTTCTCGTGCACTTCCTGCGGGACACCGCGGGCCTCACCGGCACCAACATCGGCTGCGACACGACGTCGTGCGGGGCGTGCACGGTCCTGCTCGACGGCGAGTCGGTGAAGTCGTGCACGGTGCTCGCCGCGCAGGCCGACGGGCACGCCGTCACCACGGTCGAAGGCCTGGCGGAGCCCGGCGGCGAGCTGCACCCGGTGCAGCGGGCGTTCCGCGAGCAGCACGGGCTGCAGTGCGGGTTCTGCACGCCGGGGATGATCATGGCGTCGGTGTCGCTGCTGGCGCACAATCCGAAGCCGACCCGGGACGAGGTCCGCGAGGGTCTCGAAGGCAATCTGTGCCGCTGCACCGGGTACCACAACATCGTCAGCGCCGTGATCGAGGCGTCCGGGCAGGAGGTGGACCGGTGATCCCCGCCGCGTTCGCCTACCACCGGGCGTCCACTGTGGACGAAGCGCTGGCGCTGCTGTCGGAGCACGGCGACGAGGCGAAGGTCCTCGCCGGCGGGCATTCCCTGCTGCCGCTGATGAAACTCCGGTTCGCCGCGCCCGAGGTCGTCGTCGACATCGCGCCGCTGGACGAGCTGCGGTACGTCCGGCTCGACGGCGACGACATCGCGATCGGGGCGCTGACGCGGTACCACGACCTGCAGCACGATCCGGTGCTGGCCGAGCACGCGCCGCTGCTGGCGCACGTGTCGGGTTCGGTCGGGGACCAGCAGGTCCGGCACCGCGGCACCCTCGGCGGCTCGCTCGCCCACGCCGACTCCGCGGCCGACCTGCCCGCGGCGGTGCTGGCCTGCGACGGCGTCCTCGTGGCACGGGGACCGTCGGGGGAGCGGCGGATCCCGGCCGCGGAGTTCTTCGTCGGCCCGTTCACCACGCCGCTGGAGCCGGACGAGCTGCTGACCGAGATCCGGGTGCCGCGGCAGACCGGGATCGGCTGGGGCTTCGAGAAGTTCACCCGGCGCGCGATCGACTGGGCGATCGTCGGGGTCGTGGTGGCGGGGAAGGCGGTCGCGCTGGTCAACATGGCCGGTACGCCGGTCCGCGCTCGCGCGACCGAGGAAGCGCTGGCGGCCGGTGCTTCGGCCGCCGACGCCGCCGCGCTCGCCGCCGAGGACACCTCGCCCCCGGACGAGGCACACGCCAGCGCCGAATACCGGCGTCATCTCGCGCGCGTCCTCACCGCGCGAGCCCTGCGCCAGGCCGGTATCGCCTGACACGAGCTGAAGGGGACTTTCCTCTCGTAGGACGTGCTGAAGGGGACTTTCGTCGCGTGCGATGCGAGGAAAGTCCCCTTCAGCATCTTCAGGCCGGGAGTGGGCGTACCGGGTCGGAGCCGTCCTCGGGAGCCGGGTAGGGCTCGGCGGAGTCGGAGAGCACGGCCACCATCGCGGCACGGGTGCCGACCCCGAGCTTGGTGAAGATGCGCCGCATATGTGCCGAAACGGTGTACAGGCTGATGTCGAGCACGGTCGCGATCGCCCGGTTGGTGTAGCCGAGCCCGACCATGCGCGCGATCTCGTGCTCGCGCGGGCTGAGCACGTCGTGGGCGGCGGGCGCGATCGGGACCAGCAGGCACCGGACACCCAGTTCCGCGCAGTCCAGCAGCGGACGGCGCCGCGCCGCGTCCGGATCGGCCAGCTCGGACACCCGGCGCACGAGCGCGCGGACCAGATGCTGGACCAGCTCGTCGTCGACGGGCTCCTCGTGTCTTTCCGCCGGCCGCGCCCTGGCGGCCGTGCGTGTTCGTGGTTCGGACGTGGTCGTGGCCTGAGCCGACATGTCCTGCCTCCCCCAGAGTCCCCCCGGTTCCCTACCGACCAGGAAACCCGTAAATCGGCCATTCCGCATCGTCGATTCGTGTGACACCCGGGTGAACTAGCTTTGTCGTGCTGCGGGTGAACGTGTGACTACCCGATGTCCTGGCCGCCGTGTGCACTGTCGGTCAGCGCTCACCGACGCTTCGCGCCGGGGATCTCACGGATCTGGGCTTCTTCATCGGTCATGCAGTCAAGGAGGAACATCATGAGCCGTTACCCGGCCATTCAGGGCGAGCTGGAAGACGAGTTGTCCCGCGAGCTCGAGGACGAGTTCGAGAGCGAGGTCGGCGGGCTCGCCCACGAGCTGGAAGATGAGCTCGAGGACGAGGCGTACTTCGAGTACGAAGACGAAGACGAGTTCGAGGACGAGGTCGGCGGGCTCGCCCACGAGCTGGAGGACGAGCTCGAGGACGAGGCGTACTTCGAGTACGAAGACGAAGACGAGGCCGAAGCCGAATTCGAGACGCTCGTCCGGGAGCTGGAAACCGAATTCGAACTCGAAGGCGAGGATTTCTCGAACCCCGCCCGCCGCATCTACTCCGACGCGGAAATGATGGCGCAGCTCGCTTTTCAGGCGGAGAACGCGGAATCGGAGGAAGAGGCGGAAGCATTCCTCGGCGCGCTCGCCCCGCTGGCTTTCCAGGCCGCGAAATGGGCGGCGCCGCATATCGCGAAGTACGCGCCGAAGATCATTCGCGGGGCGGTCAACCTCGGCAAGAAACTGTGGAGCAGGCCCGCCACCCGCGCCGCCGTCCGCCAGGTGCCCAAGATCCTCGGGCGCACGGTCCGCACACTCGGCAAGCACTACGCGGCGGGCAGGCCGATCGACGCCCACACCGTGTCCCGCGCGCTGGTGGGCCACGCCGTGCACGCCGCCGATCACTCGCGGCACCAGCAGCGCCGGCACCGCGGCCGTCCGCAGCAGCGACGGCGCGGGCACCGTCCGGCACACGCGCGGCGGCACGGTCACCGCAGGCAGCCGGTGCGGGCCAGGGCACGCGGGGGCAGCCGGCAGCGGCGCGGCCGGGGCCGTGCGCGCCGCCGTTAGCCCGCGTTCCGCCGCGTCCGGTGACCTCGTCGCGCTCACCGGGTCCCGGCGGGCGCGGCGCACGCTCACCACACCGGCCGCCGACGAGGAGCTCCGCACCTGGGTGCTGACCCAGGCGACCAACGTCGAACGGCATCTGGCGGCCCTGCGGCCGTTCCGGTGGTCCGAGTTCGGCGATCCGGCCACCGGCCCGAGCCGGGCCCATCTGGCCGCGGTCAACGCGATGATGTCGACCCTGCGCGCGCCGCTGTACACGGCGACGAGAGCGGCTCGCCGGGCGGCGGAAAGCGCGGCGGGGAATCCCACCGCCGCGCAGCTGGAGGGGCTGCTGTACACGAAGTCGCGCGCGCATCGCTGGGTGCGGACCACCGAGCGGGTGTGGGACTTCTACCTGGACCTGTTCAACCAGCGGCAGGGCGCGTTCGCCCCGTGGCTGGTCGCCTGCGACAGGGTCGCGCTCGACTGCTACCAGTACGCGTACCTCGGGATCGGCAGCTGGCGGTCGATCCCGTCGCCGCCGCCGTTCTGCTACCTCAAGACCGGTTCGGGGCCCGCCACCACCCGCCGCGGGATCCCGGTGCGCCGGCTGGCGAACCGGCTCAACCCGTTCCCGCTGATCCAGCTGCCGTATCACCGGCTGGTGAATCCGTGGACGCTGGGCGCGGTCCTGCACGAGGTCAGCCACAACCTGCAGAACGATCTCGGTCTGGCGAGGGCGATCCCGTTGCAGGTGGCCGCGCGCCTGACCGAGGCGGGGATCCCGCGTCCGCTGGTGTCGGTCTGGGTCCGCTGGAACCGGGAGACGTTCGCGGATCTGTCCGGGCTGCTGCTCGGCGGCCCGGAGATCGTCGGCTCGCTGTTCGACGTGATCGGGCGGACCGGGCCGGAGTCGCTCGGGTTCTCCCCGCGCGCGGTGCACCCGATCCCGTACCTGCGCGGGAAGCTGTCCGTCGAACTGTTGCGGCGCATGGGTTTTCCGCAGCGTGCCGAGGGATACGCGCGGCTGTGGCACCGGCTGTATCCCCGCCCGAAGCTCATCGACGCGCCGGCGGGGCTGCTGGCCACGGCGGGACGCGCCATCCCGGCCGTGGTCGACGCGATGTGCTTCACGTCGTTCCCTTCGCTCGGGCACCGGGCGCTCGCCGAAGTCCTGCGCTTCGAACCGAAGGAGCAGGCGATGATCGAGGAGTCGGCGCAGCGGCTGGCCGAGGGTGTCTCGCCGGGGGTGGTGCCGGAGCGGTTCCTGATCGGCGCGGTCCGGTTCGCGCTCGCACACCGGCTGGCACCGCCGAAGCGGCTGGTCGGCTACTTCATGGAGGAGCTGGGGAGGGAGTCGCGATGACGCTGGCCGACGCATTCGCCTTGCTGGGCAAGGAGATCCGGCGGCTGGCCGAGGCATGGCGCGAACTGGGCGTCAGCGTCGTGACGGATCGCCCGTCCGGGGTGGGCCTCGCGCTGGCCGATCACCTCGCCGAGGTGGTCACCGACGGCTCCGCGGAGCTGGTGCCCGCCGTGCACGCGATCGAGGGGCCGCCGGGTGCCGCGCCGCTGCACGCCGCGGCGGCGGCGCTGCTGCGGACGCGGCGGCGGCTCGACGACGAATTCAGCGCGTACACCCCAGTGAGCGAGCTGATGCGCGCGGTGCGCGGGCGCGGGGCGGACTGGCGCGGCTGGGCACAGAGCGTCCGGCGCGGCGTGGACCGCTGCGCGGAACCGCTGGCGGACGCGGAAACGGCGATGCTGCGTTGCTGGCGGGAAGTAGGAGAAGTGGCCGAACTCGACAAGTGTGGGGCATCCGATGACGATCAACGATGACCGCGGTGCGACGCTGCCGCGACCGCAGGACATTGACAGCGCGTATCCGATTCCGCCCGGCCAGCTGACCGTCGCGCCGGTCAACCCTGGCAAGCTCGCCGAACAGGCGATCGGTGACGTACTGGGCTGGAAATGGCGGGAG
The DNA here is from genome assembly GCF_042741125.1 of Amycolatopsis sp. NPDC058986. Lineage (NCBI taxonomy): Bacteria > Bacillati > Actinomycetota > Actinomycetes > Pseudonocardiales > Pseudonocardiaceae > Amycolatopsis > Amycolatopsis sp. NPDC058986. The sequence continues at coordinate 169,458 of NZ_JBHYJW010000001.1, forward strand.
GGCGACACGAAGGGGTTCGTGGCCGCGCTGACCGGGAGCTTCAAGCTGACCGAGGTCCGCGGCCACACCGAGGCGGCGTGGACGCCGCGGGGCTACGCGATCCAGGCCGATCTGGGCGCGGTGACCGGTGGCCAGGCCTCGATGGCGGCGCGGGCGAGGAGCGCGGTGAAGGACTCGGTCGCCCTGCTCGACTCGCTCCGTCCACTTCGGACGAACGCGGACCCGGAGAACGCGGAGGGCTTCCGGTCGCTGGTCCGCCACGACCTCGAACAGATCCGGCAGGAACTGGAGAGCCCGCTCATCCGGGTGCCGAGGGTGGATCAGTTCTTCCTGCTGCTGCTGGGAAACGCGGCCGCGCTGACGGTTCCGCCCGGTACCGACCCCGATCGCGTCGGCGGCCACCTCGGCCAGTTGCGCGACGCCTTCGGGCTGGTGGGCGGCCAGGTGAACACCATCGAGGAGGAGCGGATCCAGACCTCCTTCATCACACTGACGGACTGGGTGGTCTCGTTGTTCCGAGGCTGGCGTGACGCGCGTGACCGGATCGACCCGTTCAACCAGCCGCCGGGCGGATCGCCGTTCTTCGGCCCCGCCGTCGTGGCGCTCTCGCAACTGCTCGCGGCCACCGCGCAGCAGGTCGACGAGGTCGTCGACATGCTCCGGCTGGTCTACATCCAGCAGGCCGACCTCGAGGTGCTGCGCGTGCCCGATCCCGACGGCGGTTCGATGTCGCTGGGCGGCCTGCTGCGGTGGGTCCGCGACTTCGCCACCTTCGAGGGTGGCCAGCTGATCGAGTCCGCGGGCAAGGAGGGCGTCAGCACGGCGTTCCTCCAGGTCGCGGTGCGGCTCCAGCGGATCGTCGCGTTCCTGCCGAGGCAGAGCCCGAACGGTGACAACCGCGACATCCCCGGCAACTACCGCGCGACCCTGCCCCCTGGCTTCTTCAGCTCGCGGGTGCAGCGGGCCATCGACGAACTCGACGACCACCTCCAGGAGATCGTCCGGATCGCCCAGCCGATCCGCGGTCCGGAAGGGACCGATTCCGGCGGCCCGGACGACCCCGGCCCCGGTGGCCCGGACGGCCGTGGCGGCCCGACACCGCCGCCCGCGCCCCCGCAACGGAAGCAGACCGGGCAGTAGCCGGCCCCGGCAACTTGGAGGAACGTGATGGGCACCGAGAAGGAATACCGGGAACTGTTCGACCGGGTGGCCGCGCTGCGCGGCCAGGTCGCCGGCAAACTGTCGAACGAGCTGGGCAGCGACCCGAAACTGGGCGACGCGATCCTGAAACAACTGGACGACATGCTCAGTGCCGTCGAGCTCGCGGAGCGCGCGAAGCCGGGCCCGCCGGACGGTGGTCTCGCCCAGCTCGTCGGCCTCGGCGACAAGGCGGCGGGCGATCTGGGCCAGACCAGCATGCCGCCCGGGGTCGAGCCCTACGACGAGACGGTCGCGTCGGAACGGATCATCGCCGTCGGCGATCTGTACTACCTGTGGCAGCACGAGGCGAGCGGTGTGTTCCGGGTCGTGCAGAAGCTGCAGGAGCTGTTCCAGCGCGGCGCGATCCGGCTTTCGGACGGGCCGGGCGCGTTCGGCCTGTACCGCTTCGACCGCCGGGATGTCTTGCGCTACACGAAGAAGGACCGGCTCAGCGCGTACCGGCGCGTCCTCGGCTACGGCAGGGGCCTCGGTTCGGCGAACGCCAGGCCGAACACCGATTTCCACCAGCTGTTCACCCAGTTCTCCAACCAGGTCGCGTTGTTCTGGCGGGACAAGCGGGTTTCGGACGTGATCAGGGAACGGGCGAACGATCCGAGCTTCGGCAGTATCGCGGTGGTCCGCCGCAGCGGGCTCGACCTGCGCAACAACCTGAAGTTCACCTCCTACGGCCATCTCAACGTGCTGCGGGTGGAGGTCATGCAGCTGCTGGCGGAGGCGTTCGCGATCCTCGGCGCGGAGGACGTGCTCGACCTGTTCGGCGCCACCAGCGCGTGGGACACCGTCGACGAGGTGCTGATCCGCTACTTCGACGAGCGGCTGATCTCCTCGCCCCGGCAGCGGATGGCGGTCACCGGGAGGCAGGTGCTGCGCTGGCTCGCGGCGCCGCACATCCTGGAGACGACGCGTTCGGAATTCGAGGCGCTGCTGCTGGAGATCGCCGAACCCGCCGAGGAGTGGCTGGTTTCCGCGCAGTCGCTGCGGGTGGCCGACCGGACGTCGTCGCGGCAGATCCTGCCCTTCGACCGGCAACAGCCCGCCGGGGTGGCGACGCCCGCACCGCGGCGAGGCGAGCGGCCGGGGCGGGCGCGTGCCGCCGCGGGGAACGACCGGCGCAACGGCCAGCGGAACGGGGCGGTCGTGCCGCTGGCCGGGCGGTAGGGGACCGGCGGGCGGTGATCGCCACGTCCGATTACCGCCAGCCGGACGTCCGCACCGGACAGCAGACTGGCCGGTGTGAACGTGAATTCTCCAGTACACACCCCGATCGAACCCGGCATCCTCTACTTCGGCACGCCGGTCGTGCTGATCTCGACCCGCAACGAGGACGGCACCGCGAACCTGGCCCCGATGTCCTCGGTGTTCTGGCTCGGCTGGCGTGCCATGCTCGGCCTCGGTGCCCGCTCGAAGACGACACAGAACATGCTGCGCACCGGCGAATGCGTGCTGAACCTGCCCTCGGACGCGCTCGCGGACGCGGTCGACCGGCTCGCGCTGACCACCGGATCCGACCCGGTGCCGCCGAACAAGCGGAAGCGGGGTTACCGGTACGAGCCGGACAAGTTCGGCCGCGCGGGGCTGACGCCGATCCCGGCGGAGACCGTCGAGGCGCCGCGCGTCGCGGAATGCCCGGTGGTGATGGAGGCTCTCGTCGAAGGGGTGCACCCGATCGCGGAGGACGACGAGGCGCAGCGCGGCGGGATCGTCGCCATCGAGGTCCGCGTCCAGCGGGTCGGCGCGCACGACGACGTCCGCATGGCGGGCACGGACAACCGGATCGACCCGGACGCCTGGCGCCCGCTCATCATGAGCTTCCAGGAGCTGTACGGGCTCGGCCCCAAGCTGCGGCCGTCGACGCTCGCGAGCATCCCCGAACGGCTGTACCGGAGCCCGGACATCGAACGCGCCCGCGAGGTGGGCGCCCGGGTGTCCTGACCTGAGTGTCCTTTGTGGACCTTTTCAGTTCGACGGCGTCGGCGCGGTGAAGGCTGGGGCGGCGGCCGCGATCCCGGCCGTCACGGCGGCGCGGGCGGTGGCGTCGGCCGTCGCGGCGGGCTGCTCGGTCAGGAGGGCGACGACGTAGCGGCCGTCGACGACGCCGGTCGTGTTGAGCACGAGCGAGGAGTCCAGGATCATCCAGCCCTGCTTGACCAGCCAGCTCGACCCGGGCAGTCCTTCCGGGATCCCGAAATACTGCTGGTACCCGTCGTCGGCGGTCGGGCGGGCGTCGGCCAGCGCGGTGAGGACCGGCTGGGCGACGTCGTGCGGGACGGTGTCTTCCAGGTAGTCGTAGACCCGGACGACGTCGTCGGGGCTGGTGCGGGCCATGCCCCACTGTCCCGGATCGTCGGCGGGGGTGGTGGCGGTGAGCCCGATCAGCTCCGCCATCCGCGTGACGATGTCGCTCCCGCCGTCCTCCTCCCACAGCTGCGAGGCGACGGCGTCGTTGCTCCCGGCGAGCATGTCGGTCAGATCCGCGACGGTGGCGGCGTCCGGGACGTGCCAGCCGCCGCTGTGCACGACGTCGAGGGCGATGAGCAGCTTCACCACGGACGCCGTGTAGTACGACTGGTCGGCGCCCGAAGCGGCGAGGGTCTGCCCGGTGTCGCGGTCACGGATCACGAAGCCGACCTCGGTGCCGGGTGACGCGGCCTTCACCGCGTTGGTGACCGCGGTCGCGATCTCGTCCGGGCTGGGCGGGGGAGCCGTCGAGGTGGTGGCCTGCGTGCTCGAAGGCGCTGACGTGCTGGGCGGGGCCGAGGACTTCGACGCGACGGGCGACGGCCGAGGCGGTGGCGGATCGGCGATAGGGTGCGCGCCCGCGGTGACGAACAAGCCCGAGGTGAGGACCAGCCCCGAGATTCCCGCCCCGGCCAGTGTCCAGCGGATGCGTCTGCTCATGCCCCGTCCAACGCCGGGAGCGGACCCGCCGTCGCCCGAAACGACCTGTAGGTTCCCTGTGTCTTGCTGTGGTTTCGCTGTGGGCACCCCGGTGCGGGGTCTACAAAGGACCGGGCGGCCGCCGCTTCGGGTCGACAGCGGGCGGATGGGGGTCGAAACTGGTCCGATGACCGCTGCTGGCCAGATCATCGGTGACCGCGTCCGCCTCCGGCCCGCCGGCGCCGCGGACGCTGTCCGGTTCGAGGAGATCCTGTCGCATCCGGAGGTGGCCCGCTGGTGGGCGGACGCCGAGGAGCCGGTCGCCGAGCAGGTGAAGTACCTGGTCGACCCGGAGGAGGACACGAGCACGTTCGCGATCGAGTTCGAGGGTGCCACGGTCGGGGTCGTGCTCGCGTTCGAGAAGACAGATCCGCAGTACCGGCACGCCGGGATCGACATCGCCCTGCATCCGGACTGGCAGCACCGCGGCCTCGGTGCCGACGCGATCCGTACGCTCGCGCTCCACCTGTTCACCGAGCGTGGCCACCACCGGCTGGTGATCGACCCCGCCGCGGAGAACGAGCAGGCTATCCGGCTGTACAAGTCGCTGGGTTTCCGCCCGGTCGGCACGATGCGCCGCTACGAGCGGGGCAGCGACGGCACCTGGCACGACGGGCTGCTGATGGACCTCCTGGCCGACGACCTCGCCGGGCCCGAGCCCGACGATCGTCGGTAGCCGCCGCGCCACTCACCCGAACGGGTCGACCGGGGCGATCCGCCGTGTCATCATGTCGCACGGCCGACGAGGTGGTCGGCGGGATCCTGGGGGTGCCACGGTGGTGCAACTGAAGACGGAACCGGCGCAGCTGCGGCGGGTGGCGGTGGCGAGCGCCATCGGCACGACCATCGAGTGGTACGACTACTTCATCTACAGCACGGCGGCCGCGCTCGTGTTCGGGCGCCAGTTCTTCACCACGCTCTCGCCCGCGTCCGGCACCCTCGCCGCGTTCGCGACCCTCGGCGTCGGGTTCCTCGCGCGCCCGGTCGGCGGCATCGTGTGGGGGCATTTCGGGGACCGGATCGGCCGCAAGGCGATGCTGGTGTTGTCGCTGGTGCTGATGGGGGTCGCGACCGTCGGGGTCGGCGTGCTCCCGACCTACGGCACGATCGGCGTGGCGGCCCCGATCCTGCTGCTGGCGCTGCGGCTGCTGCAGGGACTGTCCGCCGGCGGCGAGTGGGGCGGCGCCGCGCTGATGGCCGTGGAGCACGCGCCGGAGGGGCGTCGCGGGCGGTACGGCTCGTTCTCGCAGATCGGTGTCCCGGCCGGGCTCATCCTGGCGCAGCTGGTGTTCTTCGTGCTCGACGCGGCACTGACCAAGGCCCAGTTCGAGAGCTGGGGCTGGCGGCTGCCGTTCCTGTTCAGCATCGTGCTGGTCGCGGTCGGCCTGGTGATCCGGCTGCGGATCGAGGAGTCACCCGTGTTCGCCGCGCTGCGGGACGATCGGGCGCGCAGCACCAAGCCGATGCTCGACGTGCTGCGCGAGCGGCCGAAGGAACTGCTGATCGCGTCCGGGAGCTTCATCGCCAACACCGCGATCGGTTACGTGTTCCTCGCCTACCTGCTTTCGTACGGCACCTCGGTGCTGAAGGTCAGCCGCACCACGATGCTCGTGGTGGTGATCGTCGGCAGCGTGACGTGGCTGGTGAGCATCGTGGGCTCGGCGATCTGGTCCGACCGCGTCGGGCGGCGGCCGGTGTACCTGCTGGGGTCGGTTCTGCTCGTGGTGTGGTCGATCCCGTTCTTCTGGCTCGTGGACACGCGTGCCGCGTGGCTGCTCGGTGTCGCCGTCGTGGTGCTGAACATCGGCCTCGGCCTGACGTACGGGCCGCAGGCGGCGTTGTACGCGGAGTTGTTCGAGCCGCGCTACCGCTACAGCGGCGCGTCGTTCTCGTACGCGGTGGGAGCGGTGCTCGGCGGCGGGTTCGCACCGCTGATCGCGACGGCGTTGCAGGACGCGACCAAGACTTCGCTGTCGGTGTCGCTGTACATGGTCGCGGTGGGCCTGATCAGCCTGGCGGCCGTGCTCGCGTTGCCGCGCCGGACGGCTAAAGCCGGTTGAGGTCGACGGCGGCCGCCATCGCCTGGTAGCCCGCGTCGCCGGGGTGCAGGTGATCACCGGAGTCGTAGGCGGGCAGCATCCGCAGCGGATCGGCGGGATCGCGCACCGCGGCGTCGAAGTCGACGACGCCGTCGAACACCCCGCCGGTGCGGATGAAGGCGTTGACCGCCTGCCGTGTCCGCTCCAGGTTCTCGTTGTAGACACGCCAGCCTTTGAACGGGGTCAGGGTGGCGCCAAGGACGCGGATGCCGTGTGCCTTGGCCTGCGCGACGAGCTGGCGGTAGGCCGAGATGATCCGCGCCGGGTCGGTCTGGTGCGGGTCCTGCTGGATGTCGTTGATACCTTCGAGCACGATCAGCGTCCGGACGCCGCCGAAGCCCAGCACGTCGTGGCCGAAGCGGGCCAGCGCGTTGCGGCCCGCCCCGGAACCGGGGACGTCGAGCAGCAGGCGGTTCGCGCTGATGCCCGCGTTCAGCACCCCGAGCGGCCGGTGCGCCGCGCGCAGCCGGTCGCTGAGGTAGTCCGGCCAGCGGTGGTTCGCCCCGGCCCGCGAGCCCGCGCCGTCGGTGATCGAGTCGCCGAGTGCCACGACCGCGCCCTGGCCGCCATTCTGCACCTCAACGCCGGTGACGTAGTGCCACACCGCGGTCCGCTCGGTGAACGACGCACCGGACTCCTCGGTGGTGAAGTCGCCGGCGCGGGTGAAGAACGACGTCTGCTGGGCGAGCGGGTGGAAGGTCACCGGGCCGGACTTGCCCGGCACGAAGGTGGTGACGAGCAGGTCGGCGTCGGCCGGGATCCGCAGCGGGGCCGCGTCGCTGAGCACGTCGGCACCGGCGGGCACCACCACCGTGGAGGATCCGCCGAAGGTCAGCGTCCGCACCGTTCCCGGTGTCGCACGTGGACTGTCCGAAGTGGACGCAAGTGCGACGGTCACGTGACCGAACGTCAGCGGTGCCGCGCCGAAGAGATTGGACAGCCGGACCCGCACCCCGGTCCCGCCGACGCTGCTGTGGACCACGTTGCGGATGGAGTAGTCCGGGTAGCCGTCCGGGGTGTTCGGCACGCCCGCCGCGGGGGCCGCGGACCAGGTGCCGACCCACCCACCCGGTGTCGGTTCCTGGTGCGCGCTGCTCGCCGTGGTGAGGGTGCCGAAGGTGAGCACAACCGCCGCGGTCAACCCCAGTAGCCGTCGCATACCGAAACAGTGCGCCGGAGCCTCGGAAGCGGGCGACCGCTGATCAGGTGACGGCGTCCCGCTGGACGGGAGGGGGCGGGCCCGCCCGGGCTGAGGTCGTCCGGACGGGCCCGCCGGACCGGCCGGTTGCCGCGACCGCGCCGGTCCTGGGGTGGCCCGGACCGGCGCGGGCCTGGAGGCTGGCCCGGCGGTCTCCGCGAAGCGACCCCGGAGGGCTGCGGGAGGCCCTCACCTCCAAGCACGGCCGCCGGGCCCCGGCGGTTCAGCACGGTCTTCATCGGGCGCCCAGCAGCGAACGCAGCGTGTAGAGCACGAGGACGTCCTCACCGGGTTCGAGGGTCTGTGGATTGAGGGCGATCGCGTCGCCGACCACGTTCACCGCGATCCGCGGATCGTTCTCCCACAACGCCTTCACCAGTGTCTCCGTCGTCCAGCCGGTGGCCGCCGAGACGTGGACGAGTGCGCGGCCGTGCGGCTGTCCCGCCTCACTCGGGTACCCGCGTTCGACCCGGACACCAGGCAGGCCGCCGAGGCCTTCCACCCAGCGCGTCACGGATTTCTCGTACTCGGCCAGCAGCGCGGGCTCGTCCTGCTGTAGCGACCACTCGACCGCGGCCAGCAGCCCGAGCATTTCCTCCTTCCCGACCTTCATGCCCCGGCCGACGCCGTGCCGCGGCGACGCGTGCGCCCGGCAGCCCTCGATCACCGCGGTGCTCCCGAGCACCAGCCCGCTGGACTGCGGACCGCGCAAACCCTTGCCACCGCTGACAAGTACGGCGTCGGCACCGAGCCCGGCCGTGAAGTCCCAGAGCGACGAAATCGGCGGGATCTGCGCGGCGGCGTCGACGAGTACGGCCACCCCGCGGGCCTTGGCCAGTGCGACCACTTCGGACAGTGGTGGCGCGCCTTCGGCGTAGTGCGCGCCGGCGAACCAGAGCACACACGCCGTGTCGGCGCCGATCGCCGCCTCCATCGAGGCGAGGTCGGCGCCGAACTCGACGATCTCGGCACCGAGCAGCCGCGCGTTGTAGTCGTACGGGTTGCGATGCCCCCGGAACATCGCAACCCGGGTCCTGGTCATCCCGGTCATCGCCGGGAATACCTCCACAGTGGACGGTTCCGGGCCGGTGACGCAGGCCGCCACCGAGAGTGTGATCCCGGCGGCCGCGCCGGAAGTCACGTACCCGGCGGTGTTCCCGGTCAGCTCGGCCAGCCGGGCACCGACCCGGCGCTGCAGCTCCGGCACGTCGACGAACTCGCACGAGGCCTCCGCCATGGCGACCACCGCCGGGGGAGCGAGCCGCGACCCGCCGAGCCGGGTCAGCGTGGCCGCCGCGTTGATCACCGGGCGCAGCCCCAGCTGCCGGTACCGTTCGGCTCTCACGCTGTGAACCTCGCCATCGGCTCGACGCCGAGCCAGCCCGCCAGCCACGCGTCGAGGGCACGCATGTCGATGGCGTCCTCGTCGGTCCGGCGGTAGGTGTCCATCCGGCCGCCGAACGCGCTGAGCAACTCGTCGGTCCAGTGCCGAGGGGGGCCGCCGGGCAGCGTGATCAACGTCCGCGCGGTGACCGAGAGCGCGTGCCGCGCGGGTTCGAAATACGAGAGCGTGTCGACGATCCGCTCCTCGTCGCCGGGATGCCGCCGGAGATGGTCGTTGAGTTCTTCGAGCGGATACTCGCTGGTGGAATGGCGTAGCCGCAGCGCGTTGTGCAGCAGCGGCCCGGTGACCTCGACCGCGGTGAAACCGCGACGGCGGGCCGCGGTCAGCAGGGCGAGATCGTCGCCGACCAGACCGGCCCGGCCCGGGTCGAGTTCCGGGCGTCCCCACAGGAATTCGGCACCGCGGAGGCAGTCCGCGACGATGTCCCGGTAGACGTACGTCGCGGGATCGGTGATACCGCGGGTGAACAGGCCGGGGTAGGCCGCGGCGAACGGCTCGTCGGCTCGCCGTTGTCCCCGGTGCATGAGCGTGAACACGACGTACCGCAGCCGCTCGTGGTAATGCGGCGCGTTGTTCACGCTGCCGTGCCGGGGAAGCTCCAGCAGTCCGGGGAACGGGCCGGGGCCGGTCGGCACGCTGAGGTAGCCGAAGATGCGATAGCCACCCAGACTGGTCAACCGCACTTCGTAGCCGGAAAAGTCCTTTGTGGACCGTGACGGCATCGGGGTCAGGACCGCGTGTGCGGGCTCGTCGGCGAGTTCCGCGTCGAGGGCCGCCCAGTACTCGTCGAAGTTCACGCTATCGCTCCGCTCGGCTCGAGGAATCCGTCCAGGAACTTTTCGACCTCGGGCACGACCCACCGCAGCCCGGCGTGGTGCGCGCACCGCTCATAGGTGAGCAGCGTCTTCGGCTCCGGCAGCAGACGGAACACCGAGAACCCGGTTTCGGGCGGGCACACGTCGTCCTCCATGCCCAGATAGACCAGGATCGGCGCGCGGACGGCGCCGGCGAAGTTGAGACCGTCGTAATAGGACACCGTCTCGGTGATCAGCGCTTCGTCGTCGGGACGCACCCGCAGGTACTCGGTGATCTCCTCGTACGGGTAGGAATGCGTCAGCCGGGTCGCGGCCATGATCCCGCACAGGTACGGCGCCCCGGCCGCGACGCAGCGCACCAGGCCGGGCCGCAGCGCGGCGGAGATGATGCCGAGCCCGCCGCCCTGGCTCGACCCCCACACCCCGATCCGGCCGCCGTCCACGTCCGGCAGGTCCGCCACGACATCGAGCGCGCGGACGACGTCGACGTAGAACCCGCGGTAGGTGTAGGAGAACCGGTCGGTGATGTTGTCGACGAGCAGCCCGGGGAAGCCGGGGTTCACCACCGCGTTGGCCCGCAGCTTCCCGCGCGGGGCCAGATCGATGGCGACGTAGCCGCGTGCCGCCCACGACTTCATGATCGCGGGTTCGGAGATGTAGCCCGGAATGTGCAGCACCACCGGATAACCGCCGGGCGGCGCCGGTTCGGCGGGCGCGGCGTACCACGACGTGACCCGGACGCCGCCGAAACTGGTGTAGCTCAGCTCGCCGACCGTGACCCGCTCGGTCGACAGGTCGGGGCGGTGGATCAGCTCGGGAGCCGGGTCGACGGCTTCGGCCTGACGCAGCGTTTCGGCCCAGAACTCGTCGAAGTCGCCGGGTTTCCCGATGGTGATCGCGGCGGTCTCCGGTTTTCTGGGCGAAGGTGCCCCGGTCATCAGTTCACCTTTCCGTGTGGGCGGGTGCGAACAGCGCGGCGCCGCTCTCGGCGTCGAACAGGTAGAGCCGGTCCGGCCGGAACACGACCGACACCGGATCGTCATGGGAGGTGCGGAAGGGCGCCGGAACGCGGGCCTTGACCAGCGCGCCGATATCGACGGTGACGAGCACGTCGGCACCGAGTGGTTCGGCGACGAAGACCTTTCCCCGGCGGCCCTCGCCGTCCGGGCCGTTGAGCCGGAGGTCCTCGGGACGGACGCCGAGCACGACGTCGCGATCGGGGACGTCTCCGGCCCCGGCCGGGAGTTCCTGCTCCCAGGCCGGGCCGCGGAACAGCCGGCGCCCGCCGTCGTCGACGATCCGGCCACGCAGGAAGTTCATCGCCGGGCTGCCCATGAAGGAGGCCACGAACATGTTCGCGGGGCGCCGGTAGATCTCCTCGGGCGGTGCGCACTGCTGTAGTTCGCCCTCGTTGAGCACCGCGATCCGGTCCGACATCGTCATCGCTTCGACCTGGTCGTGGGTGACGTAGATGAACGTCCTGGCGAGGTCGGCGTGCAGCCGCTTCAGCTCCGCCCGCATGTCGACGCGCAGCTGAGCGTCCAGATTGGACAGTGGCTCGTCCAGCAGGTAGGCGCCGGCGTCGCGGATGATGGCCCGGCCGAGCGCCACCCGCTGACGCTGGCCGCCGGAGAGTTCCTTCGGTTTGCGGTCGAGCAGCTTCCCGATGTCCAGCGAGCGAGCGGTTTCCGTGACGCGGCGGGCGATCTCGTCCTTGGGCACCCGCATCATCCGCAAGGCGAACCCGATGTTCTGCGCGACGGTCTTGTGCGGATAGAGCGCGTAGCTCTGGAACACCATGGCGACGTCGCGCTTGTTGGCGGGCAGGTGGCCGACCGGCTCGTCGTCGAAGAACACCTGGCCCGAGCTGGCCCTTTCCAGTCCGCAGATCATCCGTAGTGTCGTCGACTTCCCGCAGCCGGACGGGCCGACGAGCGTCAGGAACTCGCGGTCGGCCACGGCCAGGTCGAGCCCGGCCACCGCGACGGCGTCGCCGTAGGCCTTGCGCAGGCCCGTCAACCTCACGTGCGCCATGACGTCACCCCTTCACCGAACCGGCCGCCATGCCCTGTACGAGCAGCCGCTGGAAGATCAGGACCAGGATCAGCGGCGGGAGGACGGCCAGCACGCCCGCGGCCGCCATCAGCGTGAACTGCGTGTTCAGGTCGGTCGCGAAGTTCGCGGCGACGACCGGCATCGTCTTCGCCGCCTTCGTCGAGGTCATGAACAGGGCGAACATGAACTCGTTCCACGCCGTCATGAACGAGAACACCGCGGCGGCCACGAGTCCTGGCGCGGCGACCGGCAGGAAGACCGTCCACATGGTACGGAACCAGCCGCAGCGGTCGACCCGCGCCGCGTCCTCCAGTTCCCTCGGTACCGCGCGGAAGAAGTCCTTGAGCACCCAGATCGTGACCGGCAGGGAGAAGGTCAGGTAGCTCAGGATCAGCGCGCCGTAGGTGTCGAGCAGGCCGAGCGAGCGCATCATGAGGTAGACCGGGATGATGATCGCCACGCTGGGCACCATGCGGGTCAGCAGGTAGCCGATCAGCAGGAGCTTGCCGCCGCGGAACTTCAGCCGGGAGAACGCATACGCCGCGGGCACCGCCAGTACCAGGTTCAGCACCGCGGTGGAGACCGCGACGACGAGGCTGTTGCCCAGCGCGAACGGGGTCTCCTCGATGGCCCGGCCGCCGACCAGCGCCTCGCCCGCGTTCGGCTTCAGAAAGCTGAGGTAGTTCTCGAGTGTCGGCTTCGCGGGAATCCATTGTGGAGGGACGGCGATCGCGTCGACCTCGTGCATGAAGCTCATCGCGAAGATCCAGTAGAACGGCATGAGCAGATAGAGCGCGAAGCACGCGGCGATCGCGTAGACGACGATCTTCTTCCACGGCAGTCGGTACCGTAGGGGAACGGTGCTCACAGTTCGAAACTCCCCTTCCGGTAGAGCGTGGCGACGTAACCGACGGACACCAGCAACGTGATGAGCGTGATCACCCACGCGTAGGCGCTGCCGAGGCCGAAGTCGGTGTAGGTGAGCGCGGTGCGGATGTTCAGCACGGCGATGACGTCGGTCGCGTCGCCGGGACCGCCGCCGGTGAGCACGTAGATCGTGTCGAACGCCTTGAACGCGTTCATCGTCTCCAGGATCAGCACGATCAGCAGCGGATGCAGCAGCCAGGGCAGCGTCACCTGGCGGAACCGCTGGATCGCGCCCGCTCTGTCCACAGTGGCCGCGTCGTACAGATCCTTCGGAATAGTCGAGAGCCCGGCGAGCAACAGGATCACCGCGAACGGCAGCGTGTTCCACACCTGGGCGAACGCGGTCAGGAAGAACGCCCCGCCCGCCGACGACAACCAGGCCTGGTAATGGCCGATCAACCCGAGGCTACTGAGCAGTCCATTGAGGACACCGGTCTTGGCATCGAAGATCGTCCGCCACATCAGGCCGTTGACCACGCCCGGCATCGCCCACGGCAGCAGCGCCAGGCTGCGCAGCGCACCGCGGCCGAGGAACGTCTCGTTGAGTACCAGTGCCAGTGTCATCGCCAGTACGACTGTCATCGACACCACGACCAGGACGAACAGCGCGGTGGTACGCAGCGAGCCGAGGAAGGCGGGGTCGTGCCAGAGCGAAAGGTAGTTGTCCAGTCCGATGAACCGGGTCGCCTTGGGGCGCTTGAGGTTCTGCCGGTGCAGGCTGACCCAGAAGGAGTAACCGATCGGATAGGCCACCAGCGCCAGCAGTACGACCATCGCGGGCCCGTTGAGGAGATAGGCGCGGTGGGTGTCGGTCAGTTTCGGCATCCCGCCCCCTACTCGTAACGCTTCGCGAGGGAACGGGCGGTGTCGTCGAGGCTCGCGGAAGCCGCGGCGGCCGTGGTCGCGCCGACGAGAATCCGCTGGGTCGCGCGTTGCAGGCTCTGTTCGAACTCCGGGTACCAGGGTACGGCGGTGACCGCGCGGGCCTTCGCGACGTGGGCGAGCTGCGCGTACACCTCGGGATCGGCGAACTTCCGCAGCACCCCGGTGATCTCGGGGTCGTCGGCGAGGGCGCGGTAGGCGTAGCCCAGTCCACGCTGGACGAACCAGAACCTCGCCGTGTAGGGCTTTCCCTCGGCGTCGAACCCGCCGACATAGTTGAGCAGCCGGAGGGCCTTCTCCCGGACCTCGGTGCGGGCGCCGAGGCAGTACATCCGGGTGCTGCTGACCGTGCCCCGCGTCCGGCCGTCGAGGCTGGGGAGCTGCGCGAGCCGGATCTTCCCCGCGGTCTTGGACTTCGCCGGGTCGTTGTAGTTGCGCAGGGTGTAACGGGAGGTGATCACGAACGCGTAGCGGCCCGCCATCACCGCGTTGTCCATCGGCACCGGCAGGAGTTGCAGGCACGCCGGGTCCAGCACTCGCGAGCGGCGGCTGACGCGCTCCAGCCATGCGAACACGCCGGTGAGCGCGGAACCGGACGCGCTCATCACCGGCCGCAGCCGCTCGTCGAAGAGATCGGCCTCGTTGGCGTACACGAGTCCCCACAACCAGAATCCGGCGGTGTCGGAGAGCTGGGCGGCCACCCCGATGGGGAACTCGAGGATCCCGGCCCGCTTGATCCGCAGCGCCTGCTCTTCGAGTTCGTCGAGTGTCTTCGGTGGCGCGGAAATCCCCGCCCGGCCGAGTATTTCCGCGTTGTACACCAGCGACTGCATGTCGGTGTAGTACGGCAGCCCGTAGCGTTTCCCCTGATACGTCATGGCCGCGGCGTTGGACGGGTAGACGGCGTCGTAGATCTCATCGACGCCCGCGATGCCGTCGAGCGGCTGGAGGTATCCGGCTTCCACCGAACCGGCGAGCGAATCGTCGTACATGTAGAGCACGTCCGGTCCGCCGCCACCGAGGAACTCGGCGGTGATCTTCTGGATGAACTGCGAGCTGGTGATCGGCGTGTAGGACACCCCGACGTCCGGATTGAGCGTGGTGAACCGGGTGACGTTCTGCTGTACCAGCTGGGATTCGTAGTCCCAACCCTCGAACCGGACCTTGCCGTCGCGGACTGTGCGGCCGCAGGCGGACAGCAGGGGGAGGGCGGCACCGAGGGAAGCGGCCTTCAGGAAGCTGCGGCGATCCATCGGCCTCCGTCCCGCGACCTACGTTCGGAAGTAGTGCGTTTCGACGATTCGAGCAGCATGACCCGGTGTCGCGCGCAGGTCAATGGCCGCGCGGCCGATCCGCATTTATGTATCCAGGTTCGTTGACAGCGCTGGGGATTCCTGCTGAAGTGCGCGCTCGATGCCGAGCCGGAACAACGTGGCGGGCCTGCCCTTACGATGGGTCTGCTCGCTGCCCTCGGGCGTCACGAGGCCGCCGGCGAGCAGGGTACGTAGTAGCCGGCGCCCACTCGGGTCGGTGATGCCGAGCGCGTTGGCGAGTTCGGCCGAGGACAACGTCCGGCCCCTCCTGCCGCGTTCCACGGCGACCAGGCGCGACAACGTCGCCGCGCTCAGCCCGACCCGCCGGGCCAGCTGTTCGAGACGGGCGCCGTGGTCGCGGTAGGTGAATTCGGCGGGGACGCCGTCGGGGCCCATCGGCCCGATGATCACGCCGGTGTCCTGGATGAGGTAGCCGGACGGACGTCCCTCGGCCTCGGCCCGCGCGGCGGCGCGTTCGGCGAGCGTGACGCAGGTGCGGGCCGAACCACCGATGCCGAACCCGGCGGCGACCCGGACGCCGAGTTTCTCGGTCGCCGCGCCCAGCACCGGCACGGTCAGCCACTGATGGGTCATCCGGTCGAACAACGCCTGGTGCGCCAGCACGATCACGCCGCGCCTGCCCCGGTTCTCGATCCAGGCGTCGGCGAACTCCGGCGTGTTGAGCAGCAGGTTCATCAGGCCGATCCGCGCGCGGTCGACGTCACGCTCGGGCGCGGCGACGAGGAAGACCCCCGCCGCGAAGCGGAACTCGGCGGCCTGGCGGGATTGGAGGCGCAGGACGAGGTCGTGCAGTTCGGCCCGCACGGTGGACGGCACGGTGAGGCTCTGCACGACCGGGACCTTGCCGCGCAGCCGATGTGTGACCTCGGTACGCGCGCTGATCACGAACCCGCCACGCCGCACCGCCCGCAGATGGTGCGTCACGATCTCGGCCGCGGGCTGCCCGGCACGGTACGGCAGCGACACGACCTGCCGGGCTCGCAGGCCCAGTGCCGTGCTGACCTCGTCGACCGCGTCCTCGGCGAACGTGTCGATGCTGACCGTGCCCGGCCGCAGATTGCGGGTCAGCGCTTTGGCGAAGGCAAGGGAAAGCGACAGCGCGGGCGGCCGGACGACCGCGACGGCGAGATCGTCGGGGAGCAGGTGACGGCAGGCGTCGTGGGGGAGCAGCCCCATGAGGAGCCCGTCGAGCCGGTCACCGTCGAGGATCTTCGCCGCGGCCTCGGGAATGTCGTCGTCGTGGGGATAGACCGCCCATTTGCACGTGACCCCGGTGAGCGTCCGCGCGGCCTCCTCGAACACCGGGACGCTCTTGGCGTGCAGCACCAGGCCGACGGTCACGGTCATCGCTTCACCACCTTCGCTTGTCGTGGCTCAGCGTGACCGCCGGAGCGGCGATGGTCAACTCGCATTCGAGACGTCGAGTTTCCCGCCCGCTCAGCTGTGCACATGGACCTCGTGGCGGCGAGAGACGGACCGAGCGGTGGAAAACCGGTTTCACGAATTCCCACAACCGTCTGTCAGTCCACAGACGGCGGTGCGGGAACAGGGTGAAGTCACCTCAGGTTCTGAGGTGGATGGTGTTGCGTCGTGGTGTGCGGGTGGCGTCGAGCCAGGCGGGCGGTACGAACTCCGGTAGTCCGTCGCTGGCGATCCGGACTTCCCATTCGGAGTGGTGGATTACCTTGTGGTGGACGGAACAGAGGAGGACGAGATTGTCCACTTTGGTCTCACCATGGTGTGCCCAGTAGGTCACGTGGTGCGGTGTGCAACGGTAGGCGGGGACGTCGCAGCCGGGGAAGGCGCAGCCGCCGTCGCGGCGGATCAGTGCGCGTCGGATGGCGGGGGTGGCGAGGCGTTGGGCGCGGCCGACGTCGAGGGGTTGGCCGTGTGAGCCCAGGACCATCGGGATGATCTTGGCGTCGCAGGCGAGTCGCCGTGCTTCGGATGCGGTGATCTCGCCGAGCAGATCAAGGGTGGCCTGTCCGATCCCGGTCCGCAGTTCCTTGAGCCCGACGGTGACGACAATGTGGGTGGCTTCTCCGGCCTGCGTGGGCAGGTCGGGGTGTTCGGCCCACATCCGCACCAGCTCCGAGAACGCGCAACCTCGCCGTTCCCATTGGGTTCGGGTGTCGCGTCCTTCTTCTTCGGTGGCGGGGCGGGGTTTGGCGAGTGGGTCCAGCATTGCCTGAAGCCGGGCGGAGGTTTCGTCGTCCACCCGGGCCTTGATCTGGTGCCCGCCGTCACGATGCGGGGCGATCGAGAACTCGGGTTGGAAGGGTTTCGGTTCGCGGGTTTTGGGTTCGCGTCCGTCAGGGTCGAGTTGGGCGAGCAGGCGTCGTCCGGCGGCACGGATCTCCCGAGGCCCGGCGGCGCGGGCGAGTTCGGCGAGGATCTTCTCCGCCTGCTCCCGCTGATCCGCTGGAACCGTCTTGGGAAGCTTGTCGAGTACCCGCAGGATCTCGTCGATCTGGGCGGCGCCGATCGCGCCCTCGGATGCGGCTTGTGCGGTCGCGGGTGCCGTGGGTGGTTGTTCGCCGGTGGTGAGATCGTGGGTGCTGTTCAACGCCAGCGCCCGCGTCACGCGTGCTCGTGCTTCGGTGAAGGGGATGTTCAGCGTCTCCTGCAACAGTCGCACAAGACTTCCGTAGCCGGTGGTGTCCCGCACTCCGCGGCGTTCGAGTTCGGCCATGATCTCGCTCTGCACGGCAGCTTCACGGCGCTGCACGCGTTCGGAGTCGAAGAACCTGTCGAGCAGGCAGCCGACATCCTCGCGCCACCACTCGGTGCGCGAACTCTGGGTGCTGCTCTGGACGGCCACAACACCACTTTACTCCGCCCGATCGAACATGTGTGCTATCGATCGGGTGAACCTGTTCGCCGTATTTTCCTTGCTGTGTAAGGGGTTTATGCAACTACATGGTGAGCTGGTTCTGAATTCACGGACCTCGTCGTCTCGTCCAGCCGTGCTCGCCCGGGATCTGTCATGAAAGTCCTTTGTGGATAGTGGCGAGGCGAAGGAAGCCGCCAAGCGACTGTAAGAGCGTGTCTCACGCAGTGGTCTGTCGTAGGTGGTGATGTTGGTTGTGGCTGTTCGGTTGTCGTTGCGGTTGGTGCCGGACGAGATGTGGGCGCTGGTGAAGCCATTGCTCCGGGCGTTCGAGCCGCGTCCACAAGGTGGCGGTACGGCGCCGCTGGACGCGCGTGCGGAGTTCACCGCCATCGTGTACGTGCTGATCAGCGGATGTGCGGTGGGATCTGGCGTGGTCGTCCGGTGTGCCGTTCCACACCGCGCACGGCGCTTCCCCCAGTGAGAGAAGGCCGGGCTGTAGCGTGCGTAGCACCGGACACTTCCGGACGAACTCGCTAGCCAGGGCCTGACCGACTGGGCCCATGCGACCGAATCTCATTCGAGCCATTCGGTGATGAATACGTCGCTGGCGTGGATGTCGGTCATCTCCAGCCGCCCCGGCCCGGTCTTGGCGAACTTGTGCGGGGTGTCCGGCGGGACGACGATGATCTGCCCGCCCCGTCCGATCAGCGTCCGGTCGCCGACGGTGAACAGCGCCTCGCCGGAGCGGATGAGGAACGTCTCGGTGTAGGGATGGCGGTGCAGCCGCGGCCCCGCGCCGTCGACGTCGGTGCTCACCATGATGAAGGAGACCGGCGAACCGTGCGTCCTGCCCTCGAACTCGGGCAGGGGCCTGCCGCTCTCATCGGTCAGGTCGGCGATCTCGACCACGTTCATGAATCCTCCACTGTGGACCTTCGGTCAATAGAACTGCCGGAGCCGCGGCCAGACGCGCGACCACGGGGTGGACGGTGGCGAGCACAGCGAGATCTCGGTGCCCTGCTCGTCGTTGCCGAGGCCGAAACCGTTGTTCTGGACGGCTACCCGCTCGCACCCGCTGAGCACGTTCCGCACCGCGGGCCGGAGACGGCCGACGAACAGCACCGGACCGGTCATCGTGTCCGGCGGCGGTCCCCAGTCCGCGTAGGACATGTGGTTCGAGTACGGCTTCGGCAGGCCGAACCCGGCGCCGAACCGTTCGAGGGCGCCCGCCTGGCCGTAGTTGCCGGTGAGGAGCACCGAAACCGGGCGGCGTTCCGCCGGGATGCGCTGCCAGGCCCGCGCGACGGTCGCGGTCAGCTCCGGCCAGCCGACCTGCTCGCCCTGGTCCTTGTTGAACGCCAGCACCGGTCCCTCGAGCGCGGACACCGGGAGCACCGGCAGTCCGATCACGACCGAGATGGCGGCACCCGCGACGGCGAGCGCACCCGCCCAACCACGCCGCACACCACGGGCCAGCCACCGGAGGGCGGGCTCCGCACCGGCGGCCAGAAGGAACAGGAGCAGCGGTACCGCGTAGTACGGTTTTCCGCCCACCAGCAGCAAGATGACGCAGGCGAGCGGGTAGCTCAGCGCGTACGCGCGGGCCCAGCGCAACGGGGGATCGCGCCACAGCCGCACGAGACCGGTGAGCCAGACCGGGACGAGCACCGGGGACAGATAGACCAGTTGCATCGGGACGAACAGCAGCCGGTTCTTCGTGCCGTCGTCGGTGCTGATGCCACCGGCGACGGTCAGCATCGGGAACTCGTGACCCGCCTGCCAGAACAGCACCGGCGCCATCAGCACCACCGCGATCACGACCCCGCCGATCATCCAGCCGCTGACGAGGACCGCGCGCGGGCCGGTGATCAGCAGGCTGATCCCGAGCGCGGCGAGCAGCAGGAGCACGAGCCATTTGTTCGCGAACGCGACACCGACGGCCGCTCCGATCGCGAGCCACCACCGGCCGTCGCCGGTGCGGAGCAGACGGAGGCCGAGGAGCCCGATCACCGTCCACAGCAGCATGTCCGCACTGTTCGTGGAAACCATGTGGGACACCACGAGCACATACCCGGACAACGCCGTCGCCACGGCGGCCGCGGTCTGCGCGCCACGCCCGCCGCCGAATTCCCTCGCGACGAGCGCGACGAGCACCACTGTCGCGGCTCCGCAGAACGTCGCGGCCACTCGCAACCCGGAGGGAGTCTCGCCGAAGAGCGCGGTGGCCAACCTCGCGAGCATCGGCGTGACCGGCGGCTGGTCGACGTAGCCCCAGGCGGGACGGCGGCCCGCGGCGATGAAGTACAGCTCGTCGCGGTGAAAGCCGTAGCGGCCGGACAGTGCCGTGAGCACGGCGACCTGCGCGACGACGACGGCCGCGATCGGCCCCGCCGCGAACCGCGGCAGCAACGGTCTCTCGAGTGATACGGCGGCTTCGCCCAACGCGGCCTCCCAGTCCGTGCCGGAAGCCCGGCACCCGCGCTCGCGACGCTAGCCGATCGGAACGGCCGTGGTCGCCGGTTCGCCCGAGATCGTTGCCGGACCGGTTCCCAGCATCCGGGAGCCGGAATATCGCGCGGCGGCACGAGTTCGGCACGGATGAGGTCGCACGGCGACCAGGAAGGACACCGGACATGTCCCCAGTGCCGAAACTCCACCTCGCGGTCGCGCTGGACGCGGCGGGCTGGCACCCGGCCGCCTGGCGCGAACCCGATGCCCGGCCCGCCGAGCTGTTCACCGCCCGTTACTGGGCGGACCTGGTCGGCGAGGCCGAACGCGGGCTGCTCGACTTCGTGACGATCGAGGACTCCCTCGGCGTCCAGTCGAGCCTCCCGGACGGCTTCGACGACCGGGCCGACCAGGTGCGCGGACGGCTCGACGCGGTGCTTGTGGCGTCCCGGATCGCCCCGCTGACCCGGCACATCGGTCTCGTGCCGACGGCGGTCGTGACGCACACCGAACCCTTCCACCTCTCGAAGGCGATCGCCACGCTCGACTACGTCAGCAACGGCCGAGGCGGTCTGCGCGCCCAGGTCGCGCCGCGCCACGTCGACGCCGCGCACTTCGGCCGCCGCGAACTCGGTGAGATCAGCTGGGACGACGTCGCGCATTTCGACCGTCAGAGCGCGATCGCGGATCTGCTCGAAGAGACCGCGGACTACGTCGAGGTCGTCCGCAGGCTCTGGGACAGCTGGGAGGACGACGCCGAGATCCGCGACGTCGCGACCGGCCGGTTCGTCGACCGGGAGAAGCTGCACTACATCGACTTCGAGGGCCGCTGGTTCAGCGTCCGCGGCCCGTCGATCACCCCGCGCCCGCCGCAGGGGCAACCCCTGGTGGTCACGCTGGCGCACGCCGGGCTGCCGTACCGCGTCGGCGCGCGGGCGGCCGACGTGGTGCTGGTGACGCCGGGGGAGCGGGGGGACATCCGGCCGATCGTCGATCAGGTCCGCACCGAACAGGAGAACGCCGGGCGCGCGGGCGAACAGGTGCACGTGTTCGCGGACATCCTCGTGTTCCTCGACGAGACCGAATCGGCCGCGGCCGAGCGCAAGGCCCGGCTGGACGCGGTGGACGGCGCCGAGTACACGTCCGACACGCTGATCTTCACCGGCACCGCGGCGGGGCTCGCGGACCAGCTCGTCGCGTGGCGGGACGAAGGGCTCTCCGGATTCCGGCTGCGTCCCGGCGCGATCCCGCACGACCTCGAGGCGATCACCCGGGCGCTCGTCCCCGAACTACGGGCCCGCGGCGTGTTCCGCGACGAGTACGAAGCCACCACCCTGCGCGGGCTGCTCGGCCTGCCCCGGCCGGCGAACCGTTACGCCGCCTAGAGAACGAGGACTTCGCGATGAGTACAGACGGTAAGCCGCTGAAGCAGATCCATCTCGCCGCGCACTTCCCCGGCGTCAACAACACGACGGTGTGGAGCGATCCCGAGGCGGGCAGCCACATCGAGTTCGACTCCTTCGTCCACCTCGCGCGGACGGCCGAGCGCGCCAAGTTCGACCTGTTCTTTCTCGCCGAGGGGTTGCGGCTGCGGGAACAGAACGGCGAGATCTACGACCTCGACGTCGTGGGCAGGCCGGACACCTTCACCGTCCTGGCCGCGCTCGCCGCGGTCACCGACCGTATCGGTCTCGCCGGGACGATCAACTCCACGTTCAACGAGCCCTACGAGGTGGCCCGGCAGTTCGCCAGCCTCGACCACCTCTCGGCGGGCCGGGCCGCGTGGAACGTGGTGACCTCGTGGGACGCCTTTACCGGGGAGAACTTCCGGCGCGGCGGTTTCCTGCCGCAGGAGCAGCGGTACGAACGGGCCAAGGCGTTCCTGGCCACCGCGGCCGAGCTGTTCGACTCGTGGCACGGCGGGGAAGTGGTGGCGGACAAGGAGAACGGTGTCTTCCTCGTCGATCCGCGGGCCGGTGCGTTCGAACACCGTGACGCGCATTTCGACATCGCGGGCCGTTTCAACGTGCCGCGCTCCCCGCAGGGGCGTCCGGTGATCCTGCAGGCCGGTGATTCCGAGGAAGGGCGCGAGTTCGCCGCGTCGACCGCGGACGCGATCTTCAGCAGGCACGGGACTCTCGAAGCGGGCCAGGAGTTCTACGCCGACGTCAAGGGCCGCCTGGCGAAATACGGTCGCCGCAACGAGGACCTCGTCGTCCTGCCCGCGGCGACGTTCGTGCTCGGCGACACCGACGCCGAGGCGCAGGAACTGGCCGACGTCGTCCGGCATCAGCAGGTCAGCGGCCAGACGGCGATCAAGTTCGCCGAACAGCTCTGGAACCGGGACCTGTCCGGCTACGACCCGGACGGCCCGCTGCCCGACGTCGATCCGGTGGTGGGGGAGAACACCATCGCGAAGGGCCGCGCCAGCGTCCGGATGTACCGCGATCCGCTGGCGACGGCGAAACAGTGGCGGGAGCTGGCGGCGGCGAAGAACCTTTCGCTGCGGGAGCTGATCATCGAGGTCACCGGGCGGCAGAACTTCATCGGTTCGCCCGCCACGGTGGCGTCGTCGATCAACGAACTCGTGCAGGCCGACGCCTCCGACGGCTTCATCCTCGTCCCGCACGTGACCCCGGGCGGGCTGGACCGCTTCGCCGACGACGTCGTCCCGCTCCTGCAGGAACGCGGGGTGTTCCGCACCGAGTACAGCGGGACGACGCTGCGCGATCACCTTGGCATCGGCGCCCCGCGCCCGCTGGGCTAGCTGAGTCCACAGAGGACAGTGCGGCGTCAGGGTGTGGCGGTGGCCCGGTGCACGGGGCCGTGCGCGGTGTCGCAGTGCTCTCCGGGGGCACGCGGGCTCGGCGTGGCGTGGTCGACCTGCAGCGTCGTGTGCTCGATGTCGTGCTTGGCCGCCAGCAGGGTGGCCAGGTCGGTGCGCACGGCGTGGCAGTCGCGGCCCGGCCGCACCAGGACGTGGGCCGACAGCGCGGGCTGGCCGGACGTGATCTCCCAGATGTGCAGGTCGTGCACCTCGGACACGTCCGGCCTGCCCGCCATGACCTGCCCGATGGCGACCGGGTCGAGTCCGGCGGGCGCCGCTTCGAGGATGATGCGGCTGGACTCGCGGACGAGCGAGACCCCGGCCTTGATCATCAGCGCGACGACGACGAGTGACGCGATGGCGTCCGCGCGGGCGAATCCGGTCAGCAGCATCACCAGCCCCGCGACCGCGGTCGCGATGAACGCGAACAGGTCGTTGAGGATGTGCTGGAACGCGCCCTCGACGTTGAGGCTGGAGCGGTTGGCCTTGCTGATCATCCACGTCGCGGCGACGTTGACCACGACACCCGCGAGCGCGGTCACCAGCACGAGCCCGCCGGTGACCTCGGGCGGCGTGATCAGCCGCTCGATCGCCTCGTAGGCCAGCCACGCGGCCAGCAGGAGCAAGGTAAGGCCGTTGGCCAGCGCGGAGAGGATCTCGGCGCGTTTCCAGCCGTAGGTCATCCGGCCCTTCGCGGGCAACGCGGCGAGCCGGATCGCCCAGACGGCGAGCGCGATGGCGGCGGCGTCGGTCAGCATGTGCGCCGCGTCGGACAGCAGGGCGAGCGAGCCCGCCGCGATCCCGATGCCGACCTCGGCGGCCATGAACACCACGATCAGCCCGAGCGCGCCCAGTAGCCAGCGCTGATCGGCATTGGCCGACACGCCGTGCCCGTGGCCGTTGTGGCCGTGTCCGCTGCTCACGTCTTCGTCCTCCCGTTCGCCTCACTCCATCTGCGAATATATGCGCATATCTCTATATGTTCAAGACGTGATCACGCTCCGGTGGTGTGACCTGGTGCACCCGCCGGGGTCAGGAGGTGACGGCCTGGCCCGCCTTGGCCCAGTTGCCGTGCAGTGTGTCGAGGTAGGTCTGTACCTGGGGGCCCGGTTTCGTGCCGCGGGCGATCGTCTTCATCGTCCCCGGTCCGGCGTTGTAGCCCGCCGCGAGCAGGTCGGCGGTGCTCTGGCCCGGGTGCGCCGAGGGGAGCTGTGCGGCGAGGTCGTGCAGGTACCAGGCGGCGGCCTGGATCGCCAGGTCCGGATCGTCGGGCAGCTCCGGCCATTCCCGGTTCGCGAACGGCCTGCCCTTCTTGGTCTCGTCGAAGGCGGCCTTGTGCATATTGGCGATTCCGAACGCGGCGTCCGGTTTCAGTTTCTGCCAGGCGCGTTCCATGTCCGGATCATGTGGTTTGTAGGACTCGTTGTACAGAATCGCCATGACCAGTTGCGCGTCGACGCCGGCCTCACGGGCGCGGGCGACGACCTGCTTCGCGAAGCGTGCCGGATCCTGGTTCGTGGTGGTGGGTGCGGCCGAGGACGGGGCGGGCGTGCTCGTGGTGGCCGGCGGCGGGGCCGCTTTCGGGGGCGTCCCGTCGCATCCCGCGACGAGGAGCGCTGCCGACACGAGCACCCACCGGACCGCCTTCACATCCGCGAGCCTAGCGAAACTAGGTGATGACCTTGTCGAGGTCCCCGTCCAGGAGTAGCTGCGGGACCTGGCCGAACGTCCAGCCCCCGGCGGTCCGGGTGAACACCCAGACGACGTCGAAGCGCTCATCCGGCCACTTCGCGGGCGGGGCGGGGGTGACGGCACCGAGGTGCTTGGCGATGTTCGGGATTTCCTCGTGCTGCCAGGAAACCAGCGTCGCGCCGTGGAGACTGGTGAGCCTCGCGGCCAGTGCCTTCTCGTCCCCCTTGCCGAACGGCATCTCCAGCTTGACGCCGAGCCGTGCCGCGACGGGCGTGACCGTCTGAGAAGGGCGCTGGCTCTTGTCGCCGTTGGGCGCGGCCGCGTAGACGGCGGCGGGACGGACCAGCCCGGTCCGCACGGCTTGGCCGCCCGCCGGGGCGAACAGTTCGACCAGTGCGCCCGCCCGCGTCCAGCCGCGTACGGTCAGCGAACCGTCGCTCTGCTCGCCGTCCGCGGTGACGCCTTGTGCGGGCGAGGAGCCGTCGGGCTTCTCCGCGTGCCGGATGATCATGATCGTGTCCGCACCCTGCTGGGGATTCCCGGGCGGGACCGCCGCGGTGGCGGTCGCCTTGCCGCAGGCGGCGAGGACGGGGCCCGCCGCGACGGCGGCACCGAAAATCCCGAGTGCCCGCCGACGTGATGTCGTGTTCACGCCATTCTCCCCATTCTTTCCGGAATTCCGGACGCGGTGTCGTGAAAATGCTCCGCTGGCCGGAATGCACGATTTCGTTTCCGGTCCCGTCGCTCGGACACGATAACGGAATTCCCGGGGAGTCGGGTGCTGAAGGGCGCCTTCAGTGCATCCAACGCATCGAAGGCGCCCTTCACTGCATCGAGCGCACTGAAAGCGCCCTTCAGCTCATCCGGCGGCAGGGGCCCGGGGCGGTCGTTGCGGAATTACGTAGTTACGTAATATCCTCGTCCATGAGTGAGCACGAGGAACTGGCCGAGCGCGTCGCCGCCTTGGAGGAGCGGATGGCGCGGCTGGAGGGGACGCGGGAGCGTCCGGCGGGGCCCGATCCGGAGACGTTCTGGGCCTTGCGCGGGCTGCAGGAACGGCTGCGGGACACCGACGGGGGTGTGCTGTTCACCGGGTCGGTGCGGCTGCCGACCGGGGAGTTCTACGAATGGCAGCGTGGCGCGCTGGGGGCGGACCTGCTGGCGCGGGACTGGTCCGAGCTGAGCGGAGCCTTCGCCGCGCTGGGGCATCCGGTGCGGCTGTTGCTGCTGCGGCAGGTGCTCGGCGGCGCGCGCACGGTCGCCGAGCTGCGGGAGCACGAATCGCTGGGGACGACGGGGCAGCTC
Source organism: Amycolatopsis sp. NPDC058986 (assembly GCF_042741125.1). Taxonomy (NCBI): domain Bacteria; kingdom Bacillati; phylum Actinomycetota; class Actinomycetes; order Pseudonocardiales; family Pseudonocardiaceae; genus Amycolatopsis; species Amycolatopsis sp. NPDC058986. Next base: position 195,436 of record NZ_JBHYJW010000001.1, read on the forward strand.
TACCACCATCTCCGGCAGCTCGTCGCCGCCGGCTGGCTGCTCGCGGGCGGGCGCGGTCAGTACACCGTGCCCGGGGCGCGGGTGGTGCCGTTGCTCGTGCTGCTCGCCATCGGGGCGGACCCGGGATGAGCACGGGAAGGGGAGAATCATGACGAACCGTCGGACATTCCTCGCGGGGGCGGGGATCGCGGCACTCGGCGCGGTGGTGCCCGGGATCGCGAACGCGGGCACCGCGGAAAGGCTCAAGTCCCTTGTGGACAGTCAGCTCGCCGGTGCGGCAGGGAAGGGGTATCCCAGCCTGGTGATCGGCCTGTTCGACCGGCACGGGCAGTACGTCGCGGGTACCGGGAACAGCGGTCAGCCCGACGGACGCAGGCCGGATGGGCGTACGGTCTACCAGATCGGGTCCATCACCAAGACGTTCACCGGGCTCGCTGTCGCGCTGGAGGTCGTCCACGGGCGCCGCCGGTTCGAGGATCCGCTCCAGCGCTACCTGCCGGGCTGGCTGCGTTTACCCACCTGGCAGGGCAAGCAGATCACGATCGGCGACGTCGCGACGCACACGTCCGGTATCCCGTCCTTTCCGGAGAGCTGGAAGAAGCGGCCGGACGTCGATTGGCGCGACCCGTACGCGATCTTCACGCTGAAGGATGTGGCCGAGGCTCTGCGGGAGACCACGTTGCCCAGGGAACCGGGCAAGGTCTTCGACTACTCGAACCTGGCGACGGGCCTGCAGGGCCAGTCACTCGCGATCGGGGAGGAGGCGGCCTACGAGTCGGTCGTCCGGCCGCGTATCACCGGTCCGCTCGGTCTGCGGGACACCAGCACGGCGGTCCGCGGGGAGCAGTGCGCGCGGAAGGCGGTGGGCCACAACGAATCCGGCGCGGTCACACCGGACTGGCACGTCCGGACCTGTGCCGCCGCCGGCGCCCTGTACGGCACGGTGGACGACCTGCTGCGGTATGTCCGTGCCTACCTCGCTCCGGCGCGGGGTCTGCTCGGCGAGGCGATGCGGCTGGTACGCCAGCCGCGGTTCGCCATCGATCCGGTGCGGAACATCGGCGTCAACTGGCTCCTGCAGCCGTTGCCGCGCAGCGGCGGGCAGCTGGTGTGGCACAACGGCGGTACGGGCGGATTCCGGAGTTTCGCCGGCTTCTGCCCGGACAGCGGAACGGGTGTCGCCATCCTGACGAACATCGCCAAGGAGGTCGACCCGATCGCGGTCGAGCTGCTGGACGCCGTCAGCTAGTCCACGCACTATGACGACCCCGCTATACCGACGGCCTGATTGGGTATTGGACGGGTATGGCTGGTCGGGGCCACGATGCGGACACCAGTACCGGAGGTGGCCGTGACGGCAGAGCGCACGACGTGGTGTTTCATCGAGGGAAAGTACGTCGAGGAGGCGGAAAGCTGCTTCCCGAACGTGAGCCCGGTCGACGGCAGGCCCGTTTCGCGGGTTGCCACAGCGGATCGCCCGCTGGTCGACCGGGCCGTCGCCGCGGCGCGTAAGGCGTTCGACGGCCCGTGGGGTGCGATGGGAGTCCCGGAGCGGGCGGGGCTGCTGCGCCGGATCGCCAGGCGGATCGAGGAACGGGCGGACGATCTCGCGCGGGCCGAGGTCGAGGACACCGGCAAACCTTGGGCGCAGGCAAGGGATTTCGAGGTCTCGCGAGCCGCTGCGAACTTCGCCGCGTTCGCGGACGTCATCGCGGCGGCGGGACTCGACTCGTACCTCACCGAGTTGCCCGGCGGCCGGCGTGCGCTGAATTACGCAGTGCGCAAACCACTCGGCGTGGTCGCGGTGATCGTGCCGTGGAACCTGCCGCTGCTGTTGCTGACCTGGAAGGTCGCCCCGGCGCTGGCCTGCGGGAACACCGTGGTCGTCAAACCGTCGGAGGAGACGCCGTCGAGCGCGGCGTTGCTCGCCGAGATCCTCGCCGAGGCCGGTGTCCCGGACGGGGTGTATAACGTCGTGCACGGCTTCGGAGCGGGCTCCGCCGGGGAACTGCTCACCACGCACCCCGGCGTGGACGGCATCACGTTCACCGGCGAATCCGCCACCGGCGCGGCGATCATGCGGGCCGCGTCCGCCCGCGTGCGGCCGGTTTCGTTCGAACTGGGCGGCAAGAACGCGGCGGTGGTGTTCGACGACGCCGAGCTGGAACGGACCGTCGAGGGGCTTGCGCGCTCGGTGTTCACCAATACCGGGCAGGTGTGCCTGTGTACCGAACGGGTGTATGTCCAGCGCGGCGTCTTCGACGAAGTGGTCACTGGACTGGCGGCCGCCGCGAAACAGCTGCGGCTCGGCAGGCCCGAGGATCCGCTGACCACCACCGGGCCGCTGATCTCGTTAGGACACCGGGAAAAGGTAATGTCCTATTTGGACCAAGCGAGGGCCGACGGCGCCGAAGTGGTGACCGGCGGCGGCGTGCCGGAACTCGGTGACGAACTCGCCGGGGGCGCCTGGATCGAGCCGACAGTATGGACCGGGCTCGATCACGGTTCCCGGGTGCTGCGCGAGGAGGTGTTCGGCCCGGTCGCCGCGCTGATCCCGTTCGACACCGAGGAAGAGGCCGTCACGTTGGCCAACGACACCGACTACGGGCTGGCCGCCGCCGTGTGGACGACCGATCTGGAACGCGGGCACCGGGTCGCGCAGCGGATGCGGGCCGGGATGTCCTGGGTGAACACGTGGTATCTGCGCGACCTGCGGTCTCCCTTCGGCGGCTCCGGGCTCTCCGGCATCGGCCGCGAAGGCGGCGCGCACTCGCTCGCGTTCTACAGCGAGCCGACGAATGTGTGCGTGCAGCTGTGAGCGGGGCGGACGCGCGAGTGGTGGCGGGCAAGGCGAAACCTCGCGGCAGGTTCCCGCACGTGCGGCTGGCGGGCGGGTTCGCGTTCGTGTCCGGGACGAGCAGCCGCCGTCCGGACAACACCATCGTGGGCGCCGAGGTGGACGCGATGGGCACGACCCGGCTCGACATCCGGGCGCAGACCACCGCGGTGATCGAGAACATCGGGGAGATCCTCGCGGACGCCGGGGCGAGCCTCGCCGACGTCGTCCAGGTGACCGCGTACCTGGTGAACATGAACGATTTCGCCGGGTACAACGAGGTCTACGGGAGCTTCTTCGACGAAACCGGTCCGGCGAGGACGAGCGTCGCGGTGCATCAGCTGCCGCATCCGCACCTGCTCATCGAAATCCAGGCGGTGGCACTGCTTCCGCAGTCATAGCCGGTCCCGGATCTCGGCGGCCACCGCCCGCAGGCAGCCCAGCAGCAGGCTCGCGCTCGGGCTCGCGGACCGGTCGCGGGGAAGCGTGACACCGACGAGCCTGCTCACCGAGGGCAGCAGCGGCGGCAGCAGGGCGAGCTCGCCGGAGCCGGTCGCCACGAGTATCGGCAGCGCCGCGATCGCGTCGGTCTCGGCGAGCAGGGTCTTCAACGTCATCATGCAGGTGCATTCGACGCGGTTTTCCGGGATCGAGAGCCCCTCGGCGAAGAAGACCTGTTCGAGTTCTTCGCGCAGCGCCGTTTCGCGCACCGGGACGATCCACGGATAGCCGAGCAGATCGGCCCAGCCGGGCGAGGACAGCTCTTGCGCGGGGTGGCCGGCGCGGGTCACCAGCCGGACCGGCTCGTGGTAGAGGCGGTGCTGGGTGACGTGGTCGCGGTCGCCCGACGTCGTCAGCCTGCCCACCATCAGGTCGATCCGGCCGGTGAGCAGTTCGGCGTGCAGGGTGTCCGGGGTCGCTTCGCGGACAACGACGGTGACCTGCGGCCGTTCGCGCTTGAGCCGTGCGATCGCCCGCGGCAGCAGGACGTTCGACCCGGCGAGGTGCGTGCCGACGGTGACCGTGCCGACCTGTGCCGAGGCGAGTTCCCCGAGATGCTGCCCGGCCGTGCGGACCTGGGCGAGGATGGTTTGCGCGTGTTCGACGAACGCGGTGCCGTAGATGGTCGGGGCGACACCGCGCGGCCCGCGTTCGAACAGCTCGGCCCCGAGAATCGTCTCCAGTTCGCGCAGGCCGCGGGTCACCACCGGCTGGGTGACGTGCAGCTGTCTCGCCGCGCGCAGCACGCTGCCGTGTTCGGCGATGGTCGTGACGAGCACGAGATGCCGCAGTTTGAGCCGTCCGTCGAGCAGTTTGTCCGGATGCATCGCACCCCTTCCGCGCTATGACGATCCGAGCATAGCCATGGCGCGCAATGCTATTGGTCAGGCATGGCCGGATGCGCGAGCATCGGAGCGGAAGAGAGTTCGGCGAAGGAGGCGACTTGTCCGAGATTCCCCCGGTGATCGACTTCGTGGCGTGGGTCGAGGAAAACCGGCACCTGCTCGTGCCGCCGGTCAACAACAAGCAACTGTGGACGCGGACGGGGGATTTCATCGTGATGGTCGTCGGCGGCCCCAACCGGCGCACCGACTTCCACGTCGATCCCTACGAGGAATGGTTTTATCAGGTCAGGGGCGACATGCACGTCAACCTCATGACCGGGGACGGCCCGCACACCGTCGAGATCGCCGAGGGCTCGATGTGGCTGCTGCCCGGCAATGTGCCGCATTCGCCGCAGCGGCCGGACCCGGACTCGATCGGGCTCGTGATCGAACGGATCCGGGACGAGGGGACGCTGGAGAAGTTCCAGTGGTACTGCCCGGACTGCGCCGCGCTCGTGCACGAGGTCGAACTCCAGGTGCGGGACATCGTCGACGACCTGCCCCCGGTGTTCCAGCGGTTCTACGGCGACGAAGCGGCCAGGACCTGCCGGGCGTGCGGCGCGCTGCACCCTGGCAAGGGCTGAGCGGAATTCCGGCGGCAGGATTCACGAGAAGGGGTTTCAAGCGTTGGCACGGGAACCGGTCATCGACGCGCACACGCACTACGTCCCGCGGGGCTGGCCCGAGCTCGGGGACGGCTGGCCGTGGCTGCGCGTCGAGTCCGAAAAGGACGCCACGATCATGCTGCGGTCACAGGAGTTCCGGCGAATCCGGAGTGACTGCTGGGACGCGGGCGAGCGGCTGGCGGCCATGGACGCCGACGGCGTGGACGTCCAGGTCGTGTCCCCGACGCCGGTGTTCTTCTCCTACCTCCGGCCCGGTGCCGAAGCGGCGAAGGCGGCGCGGATCTTCAACGATCTGGCGCTGGAGATCTGCGCGCCCGCGCCGGAGCGGATGCTGCCGTTCTGCCAGGTTCCGTTGCAGGATCCGGACGCCGCGTGCGCCGAACTGGATCGTTGTCTCGCCGCCGGGCACCGCGGTGTCGAGATCGGGAACCACGTGGGCGACCGGGACCTCGACGACGCCGGGATCGTCACGTTCCTCCAGCACTGCGCGGCCGTCGGGGCGCCGGTGTTCGTGCACCCGTGGGACATGCCGGGCTCGCCCCGGCTGGACCGCTGGATGTCACAGTGGCTCACCGGGATGCCCGCCGAAACCCACCTGTCGATCCTCGCGCTGGTGCTGGGCGGGGCGTTCGACCGGCTGCCCGGCTCGCTGCGGCTGTGTTTCGCACACGGCGGCGGTTCGTTCCCGTTCTGGGTGGGCCGGATGGACAACGCCTGGCACCAGCGTCCCGACGTGTTCGGTTCGTCGGAGTTCCCGCCCTCGCACTACCTCGACCGGTTCAGCGTGGACTCCGTCGTGTTCGACGAACGGGCGCTGCGGCTGCTGGTCGACACGATGGGTACGGACCACGTGCTGCTGGGCAGTGACTACCCGTACCCGCTGGGGGAGCGGCCGGTCGGCGAGGTGGTGCGCAGGGCGACCTTCCTCGCCGGCACGGACCGCCGGAAACTCCTCGGGGGCAACGCGGCGAAGTTCCTCGGGCTGCCCTGAAACTGTTGTCAGGAAACGGGTTCCGCGTTGTCGAGAGCCGCGGGCCGGTCGTCCTGCCTCGGCTCGGCGGGGACGGTGACGAACCAGGTCGCCGCCGCCGCGGCGAAGGCCACCACGGCCGCGACGAGGAAGACGTGGTTCAGACCCGCGGTGAAGGCGGTGTCCACGGCTTCCGTCAGCGCGGCCCGTCGCGGCTCGGGCGTCGCGGCGAGCAGACCGGGCGTGCCACCTCCGGCCACGGCCGCGGCGAACCCCGGATTTCCCGCTCCCACACCGGAAACGGCGAGGCTCGCTTCGACATGGCGAGTGAACAGGACGCCGAGGATCGCGATGCCGAGCGCGTTCCCGAGCTGGGCGAAGGTGTTGTTGGCACCGGCCGCCATCCCCGCGCGTTGCGGCGGCACGACGCTCATCGCCGTCGCGGACAACCGGGGGCTGGCGACGCCGACACCGAGGCCGCCGACCAGGAGACCGGGCAGCAGCGCCATGCCGGTGGAATCCTTGTCCAGCCCGAGGAAGAGCAGCACGCCGACACCGCAGACCACGAGCCCCGCGCCGATCTGCGCCCGCGCGGAGATCCGGGGTGTGAGGTGTTTGCCCGCGAGTGGTGAGACGACCAGCGCCACCAGGCTCAGCGGCAGGAAGGCCAGCCCGACCTCGACCGGCGAGAACCCGAGCACGGACTGCAGCCACAACGCGAGGAAGAGGAACAGCGAGAAGAGCGCGAACGGCATCGCCATCGCGGTGAACGAAATGGCCGGGAACGCGGGCCTGGTGAACAGTTTCAGATCCAGCATGGGCTCGGCGCTCCGCCGTTCGACGACCACGAACGCGGCGAGCGCCAGCGCGGCCACCGGGTACATCCACGGCGACCACGAGGCGGTGCCGATCAGGCCGAGCAGCAGCGCGGCCATGGCGACCGAGAAGGTCAGCGCCCCGGCCCAGTCGACGCGCCGTGCCCCCGGATCGGCCGACTCGGCCAGCACCCGCAGCGCCAGCAGGATCGCGACCACGCTGATCGGCACGTTCACCAGGAAGATCCACCGCCAGCCGAGGTGTTCGGTGAGTACTCCGCCGAGGATGGGGCCGATCGACGTCGCCGCGCCGTTCACCGCGCCCCAGACGCCGTAGGCGATCCCGCGCTCGCGCCCGCGGTAGCTGTTGCTCAGCAAGGCCAGCGTGGTCGCGAACATGAGCGCGCCGCCCACGCCCTGCAGGCCGCGTGCCACGACGAGCACCGTCGGGGTCGAGGCGAGCCCGCAGCCCAGCGACGCGGCGGCGAACAACGCGAGCCCGGCGACGTAGGTCCGCCGCCTGCCCCGCAGGTCGGCCAGCGAGCCCGCGGAAAGCAGCAGCACCACCAGGCCGAGCACGTAGCCGTCGACGACCCACTGCAGATCGCCGAAGCCCGCGTGCAGGTCCACGGCCACCGCCGGGAGGGCGACGTTCACGATGGTGATGTCCAGCAACAACATGAACGTGCCGAGGCAGACGGCCGTCAAGGGCCACCAGTTGCGCATCTGTCCTATCTCCCAGGAAAGTTCCGGAGGCCACCGACGGCCTCGATCGGGAACTGGATATCAGTGCGCTCGGCGCTCCCTGCGCAATATTCGGCCTGATATGCTGGATTCCTCCATGAAGAACGTAGAAGCAGTGGATTACGACACCCTCGACGAAACGGATCAGGCGCTGGTCGCGGCGCTGCGCGTCGACGGCCGCGCCTCCTGGACCCAGCTCGCCGCCGTGCTGGGCATCTCGGAGCAGACGGTGGCGCGCCGGTACCGGCGACTGCACTCGGCCGGGCTGCTGCGGGTCGTCGGCATCCCGATCGGCAGGCGCCTCGGCTATTCCGAATGGCTGTTCCGCATCCAGTGCACGCCGAACACGGCACCGGCGGTCGCGCTGGCGCTGGCCGGGCGGCCGGACATCCTGTGGATCGACCTGCTGGCGGGCGGCACCGAGATCATCTGCTTTCCGCACGCCCGCTCGGTCCGGGAACGCAATGATCTGTTGCTGGACAAGCTTCCCCGCAGCGGCCGGGTGGTCGGGGTGTCCGCGCAGTCGGTGCTCCGCCACTTCTTCCGGGAACCCGCGCCGGTTCCGCCGGGCGCGGCCTCGCCGCGTCTCGACGAGAACGACGAACTGCTGCTGCGCGCGCTGGCCAGGGACGGCCGCGCGACCTACACCGAGCTGGCCGAGGTGACCGGACGCTCCGAAACCACGGTCAAACGCCGGCTGGAGCAGCTCATCGCCGTGGGCGCGGTGGCCTTCGCCCCGGAGATCGACCCGTCGCTGCTCGGCATGGAGACCGAGGCCGTGCTGTGGCTTTCGGTGGCGCCCGCCGATCTCGACCACGTCGGCCGGACCATGAGTGGTCACCCGGAAATCAGCTACGTCGCGGCGATCACCGGTCCGGCCAACCTGGTCGCGATGCTCGTCTGCCGGGACGCCGACGCCTTCTACGACTACCTGACCACCACGCTGGGCGCCATGCCCGAGGTGCGGACGGTCGAGACGAGCCCGCTGATCCGCAACGTCAAGCGCTCCGGCTTCGTCAAGGACGGCGTCCGGCTGCTGGACCCGCCGGAGCTGCCTCGACGCTCCTGAGGACGTGGTCGCGGAAACCGGCCGACGCGGGCGGGAGACTGCGGTCGGCGAGCCAGGCCAGCCCGAGGTCGCGGCTGCTCTGGACGTCGGTGACGGTGAGGTGCGGTGCCAGCGGCTCGGCGCGGGACGACGGGAAGGTGGCGGTCTGAGGCAGCGGGAGCAGGGAGACGCCGAGTCCGGCGGTGACGAGACCGCGCAAGGTCTCGACCTCCTCGCCTTCGAAGCCGACGCGGGGCGTGAAGCCGGCTTCGCGGCACAGCCGTTCCGTGGTGTCGCGAAGGCCGTAGCCGGGCCGCAGCAGCACGAACGTCTCGTCCGCGACCTCGGCGAGGCGGATCCTCCTGCGTCCGGCGAGCCGGTGGTGCGGGGGCACTGCCAGCCGCAGCGGCTCGACGAGCAGGCGCTTCCAGCGGATGGCCGGGTTGCCCGGGTCGCCGCTGGTGAGCACGAGGTCGACGCCGCCGTCGAGCAGTTCGCGGACGAGTCCCTCCTCGCCGTGCTGGTGCAGTTCGAACCGGGTTTTCGGGAACCTGTCGCGAAAACCGCTCAGCAGTGGCGGGACGAGCCAGGTGCCGAGGGTGTGCAGGAAGGCCAGCGGGACGAGGCCCGCCTCGGGGTCGATCATGTCCTGGACCGCGCGCAGCCCGCGGTCGTAGTCCTCCAGCAGCGCCTCTACGTGCCGGGCGAAGACGGTCCCGATCGGGGTCAGCCGCAGCGCCCGGCCGACGCGCTGGAACAGTTCGGCGCCGGCCTCCCGTTCGATCTTGTCCAGCGCGCGGGAGAGCGCGGGTTGTGTCATGTTCGCCTGGGCTGCGGTCTCCGTCACGGTCGCGCCGCGGGCCACCGCCTGGAAGAGGCGCAGTACCTGGAGATCCATAAGGTCCATGCTCTCAGGACATGGATGCGACGTCTACTAGGCATTGGACGCATACGGCAAACCGCGCGACGATGATCTCGGAACGTCAGCGGAGGGCAAGGGAGGACGACGATGGCCACGGTGGCCGAGCAACTGGTACGGATCCTGCGGGATTCCGGGGTGCGGCGGATCTACGGGATCGTCGGCGACAGTCTCAACCCGATCGTGGATGCCGTGCGGCGCACGGAAGGTATCGATTGGGTACATGTGCGGCACGAGGAGACCGCGGCGTTCGCGGCGGCGGCCGAGGCGCAGCTGACCGGCGAGCTGGCGGTGTGCGCGGGTAGCTGCGGCCCCGGCAACCTGCATCTCATCAACGGGCTCTACGACGCGCACCGCAGCGGCGCGCCGGTGCTGGCGATCGCCTCGCACATCCCGTCGCCGCAGATCGGGACCGGGTTCTTCCAAGAGACCCATCCGGACCGGCTGTTCGCCGAATGCAGCCACTACAGCGAGCTGGTCTCGCAGCCCGAGCAGATGCCGCGCCTGCTGCGGATCGCCATGCAGACCGCCGTCGGCAAGGGCGGGGTGTCGGTGCTGAGCATCCCCGGCGACGTCTCCGAGCGGAAGGCGGCGGTGGCGGGGTTCGAGCGGATCACGCCGGTGACGCCGTCGCCCGTCGTGCCCTCCGCCGACCGGATCGCCGAACTGGCGAAGGTGCTGAACTCCGGGGAAAAGGTGATGCTCTTCGCGGGCGCGGGCACCCGGGGCGCGCACGCCGAGGTGATGGAGCTCGCCGACGCCCTCGCCGCGCCGGTCGGGCATTCACTGGGCGGCAAGGAATGGATCCAGTACGACAACCCGTACGACGTCGGCATGAGCGGGCTGCTCGGCTACGGCGCCTGCTACGACGCGATGCACGAGGCCGACCGGATCGTGTTGCTGGGCACGGACTTCCCCTACGACAACTTCCTGCCGCAGGCCCGCACCGTCCAGATCGACCACGAGACGTCGCGGCTGGGCAGGCGCACGCCGCTGGACCTCGCGGTGCACGGCGACGTCAAGGAAACCCTCCAGGCCGTGCTGCCGCTGCTGGAACGGCGCACCGATCGGTCCTATTTGGACAGGATGCTGCGCGAACACGCGCGGCGGCTGGAAAAGGTCGTCGACGCCTACACGGACAAGATCGAGCACCGCACCCCGATCCACCCGGAGTACGCCGCCGACATCCTCGACGACCTCGCCGCCGACGACGCGGTGTTCACGGTGGACACCGGTATGGGCAACGTGTGGGCGGCCCGTTACCTCACTCCGAACGGCCGTCGCAGGGTGATCGGCTCGTTCCGGCACGGGAGCATGGCCAACGCCTTGCCGCACGCGATCGGCGCGCAGCTGTCGCATCCGGGCCGTCAGGTGGTGTCGATCTCCGGCGACGGCGGTCTCGCGATGCTGATGGGTGATCTGCTCACGCTGTCCACCTACGACGTCCCGGTCAAGGTGGTGTTGTTCAACAACGCCTCGCTGGGCATGGTGAAGCTGGAGATGCTGGTCGACGGGCTGCCCGACTACGAGACCGACCACGCCCCGGTGAACTTCAGCGCCATCGCGGCCGCGTGCGGCATCCACGCGACCCGCGTCGAGAAGCCGGGCGACGTACGGGACGCCCTGGCCAAGGCGTTCGCCCACCCCGGGCCCGCGCTGGTCGAACTCGTCACCGACCCGAACGCGATGTCGATCCCGCCGAAGATCACCGGCGAGATGGTCCGGGGCTTCGCGCTCGCGGCGAGCAAGACGGTCCTCACCGGCGGCGTCGGCAAGATGGTCGAACTCGCCCGCAGCAACCTGCGCAACATTCCCCGTCCCTGACGTACGCCTGCCGTGAAGGGGCCTTCGCAGCGCTCAGCGCTGGTAAGGCCCCTTTCACGGCACCGCACTCAGCCGCCGCTGGTCACCAGCGTCAGGCCGAACCGCTGGAGTGCCTCGCCGACCGGCTGGAAGAACGTGACTCCGCCGGACGCGCAGTCGCCCGAACCGCCCGAGGTCATGCCCTGGGCCTGGCCGCCGGACACGAACGGCCCGCCGGAGTCGCCGCCCTCCGCGCACGCCGTCGTCCTGGTCAGGCCGCGCACGATCTTCCCGTTCCCGTAGTTCACGGTCTGGTTAAGCGCCTGGATCTCTCCACAGTGGAATCCGCTGGTGGATCCCGAACGACAGACCGTCGAACCGACGTCGGCGGGGGAGGAGCCGGTGACCGGAACGACGGACTGCCTGCTTCGCAGGACGGCGGGCTGGAGCCGGGCGTCCGGATCGGTCACGTCGACGAGGCCGAAGTCGCCGTCGCGGCCGAACGTGCTCTGGGTGATCGGCCCGATCTCGCCGCCGTCCGCGCCGACGGCGGTTCCGCCCTGTTCGGTGCAGTGTCCCGCGGTGAGGAAATGCTTGCCGCCGCCGGAATCGGTCGCGGCGAAGCCGATGGAACACCGGGCTTCGCCGCCGCCAGCGGCGAAGGTGAACGGTGCGCCACCGACGATGTCGGCGAGTGGGCGGGGCCGGGCCGTGGCGCGCTGGACGCGGACGACGCCGTCGGTCCCCTTCGCCCTGCTGACGAAGTCGGTCGTGCGCGCGTCCTGTTTCGCCGGGTCGATCTCGACGACCACATCGTTGTTCTTCGGCTCGACGTACCAGCTGGTGACGGCGTCGGGCGCGGTGGCAGCGAGCCGGTCGATGCGGTTCTTGGCGGCGGCGAGCGTCGTCAGCGGATGAGTGACCACTGTGGACTCGACGCCGGTGGACCGCAGCCGGGCGGCCTGCCGTGGATCGGTCACCCCGATGACCGGTCTCCCGGTGGCCGCGTCGAACCACGCCCCGGCGTAGCTGTCGCCGACGCCCTGGCGCAGCTCCCTGATCCGTTGTGCTGCCGACGATTCGCTGTCGAGCCGTTGCTTCACCTTGTCCAGGGGCAGCTTGAGGTCCCGTTGCAGGGCGGCGAGGACGTCGCCCGCTGCCACGGCTCGCGGTGGCGCGGGGCGGGCGAGCGCGGGGACCGCTATGGCGGCCGCGAGGCCGGCGACGGCCGCCGCCGTGCAGATGATCGGAATGACTACCTTCCGCCGATAGCGATGTCGACTCATGCGATCGCCTCGCCGCGCGAGACAGCGTTCGATCTTTTTTGGCGCATGATTTCCATGATTCGCTCGCAATCTTCGCTCATGTGCCAGGCCTCCTCGGTCTCACGGACTCCGATCATGGATACGGCCCCGGCGCCGATCCGGTTCACCCGAACTCCGCCGGCCGGGGTTGCTCCAAACGGGGTCACGCTGCTTGACCGGACGAGTACCGGGGTACCCGGAATACGCAGAGGTGCCTGCGTGGAGGGGAACCGAGGATGACGGCGCCGCGGATCACGGTCGTGATCATCACCCACAACAGGCGCCGGCAGCTGATGGCGACACTGGCGCGGATGACCGCGTTGCCCGACGCCGCACCGATCATCCTGGTGGACAACGGATCCACCGACGGTACGGCGGAAGCCGTGGCCGACATCCATCCCGACGTCCGGCTGATCCACCTCCAGGAGAACATCGGCGCGGTCGCGCGCAATGTGGCGGTGCGGCAGGTGCGGACCCCGTATGTCGCCTTCTGTGACGACGACACGAGCTGGCAGCCCGGCTCGCTGACGGTCGCCGCCGACACGCTCGACGGCCATCCCGCACTGGCCGCGGTCATCGGCCGATGCCTGCTGGAACCGGACCTGGCGGAGGATCCGCTCATCCCGGAACTGCGTGCTTCCCCAGTACCGGGGCCCGCGTGGCTGCCAGGGCCCGCGCTGCTGAACCTGCTGGCGGGACTTTCGGCGTTCCGGGTGGCGGCGTTCACCGACGCGGGCGGGTTCTCGGCCAGGATGTGGCTGGGCGGGGAGGACGAGCTGCTCGCCCTCGACCTGGCGGCCCGCGGCTGGTGGCTGTGCTGGCTGGAGGACGTGGTGATCCACGCCCCGTCCCGGCTGCGCGATCCCGGACGCCGTCGCCGGATGCGGCTGCGCAACACGCTGTGGACACTCTGGCTGCGGCGGCCGCTTCCGGTGGTCTTCTGGCGCACGGTCACCCTGCTTTCGACAGCCCCCGCCGATCGCACCACGGCGGGGGCCCTGCTCGACGCGCTGCGTGGCCTGCCATGGGTGCTGCGCGAGCGCGCGGTGGTGCCGACGCAGGTCGAGTCCGGGCTCCGGTTGGCGGAACAGCCGCGTCGCCCCGCCGAACGCCGGGTCGCGGGCTGAGACCGTCCTTTGTGGACTCAAAGCGGTGGTGTGACTTGACCGTCACCGCGACAGGCGTATGGTCGTTCGTGTACTGACTGTTGTTCAGACACGTGCTCCGGTCAGCTCCGGTGAATTCTGCTGCGAGAAGGAGTGCCGATGCCAGTACCGATGTCAAGGCCGAGCGCGGGCGCGGATCCGCGAGGTACCGGGGAACTCTTCCTCACCATCACCCGTCGTGGTGACGACACGGCCGTCCTGACGGTCGTGGGTGACATCGATGTCGCCACGGCCGATCAGTTCCGGGCCGCGCTGCTGCGCTGCGACGCGCGGTGCTCGGGCCTGGTGGTCGACCTTTCCCGGGTCGACTTCCTGGGCTGTGCGGGCGTCCGCGCCCTGCTGAACGCGGGGGAGCGCAATCCCGAAATGGTGGTCGTCGCGAGCGGGCACGCCGTGCGCCGCGCGCTCAAGGTCACCGGCGCCGAACGCGGGCTGGACGTCCGCGGCGTGCTACCGGAACTGGTCCGTTCCTGAGCTTCACGACCTCGCCGCCGGGCGAGAAGGCCTGGATGACCGCGGCTTCTTGCCCGGGTTCGGCGGGGTGTCGTCCGGAAGTGGTTCGTGGTGGCAGGCGCGCAGGCCGTCGAGGGAGATGCTCACCAGCCTTTTCCACATGTCCGGGCGGTGGCACTCGTCGCCGACCTGGACGGCGTGGCCCAGTGAGACCAGCAGGAGCAGCAGGTCGTCGGTGGTCACGCCGGGGCGTAGCAGACCCGCGGCACCAGCGCGGGCGCACAGTTCCTCGATGACGAGGCGAAGCTGCTGGATGCCCTCCAGATCGGGAACCGACCAGGTCAACGAGAAGTTCTCCATGATCGCGCGGTGGCGCGCGCAACCGGTCAGGGCCTGCTGGTAGAAGTCGGCCAGTGCCGCCCAGGGGTGTTCGGCGTCGATCGCCGCCTGGCGCGCGGATTCGGCCCAGTCCGAGAATTCCTTGCGCAGGACCGTGCGGACGAGGTCCTCCTTCTTCGGGAAGTGCCGGTAGAGGGTGCCCATGCCCACCCCGCCGCGGCGGGCGATCTCGCGCACGTCCACCGCGGTGCCCTGCTCGGCCAGTACCGCGGTAGCGGCCGCGACGATCGCTTCGCGGTTTCGGAGCGCGTCCACGCGTGGTGCGCGGCGCCGGGTGGTGCTTTCCGGTTCGGTCACTGCCATGCGGCCGAGTCTACCGCCTTATCCGGAGCAGTTGCTCCCCATCTGTGCTACTGTGCGGAGCAAGTGCTCCGGATAACAAAGGGGATGCCGTGTCCGAACCGTCCACGACCGAGGCCAAGGTCGCCGACATCACGAGCTGGAACGACCGCATCATCGCCGAGTTCCGCGCGAACGCCGGCTATGTGTCTTGGAGCAGCGACGAGGAATTCGCCGCGGGTCGCCCCGTCCCGCCCCGGATGCCCGGCTTCGACGAGCAAGGCCTGCCACTGATCCTGGTGCACCACATCGGGGCCAAGACCGGGCGCGAGCGGATCAGCCCGTTGTTCTCCCAGCCGGTCGGCGATGGCTGGGCCGTCTTCGGCACCCACGGTGGCAGTCCGCGTCATCCGGTCTGGTACCACAATCTGATGGCGAATCCGCGGACCACGGTCGAGGTGGGCACGGAACGAGTGCCGGTCGTGGCCCGGCTCGCGCAGGGCGCGGAGCGCGAACGGATCTGGGCGGAAGAGGTCGCGCTCGTGCCGAAGTTCGCCGAGTTCGAAGCGGCCGCCGGCAGGCAGATCCCCGTCGTAGTGCTGGAGCGTGTCCAGGAACGAGACCAGGAACCGGGTCTGCGGTGAGCCTGCGAAAACAACGATGGCGGGAAAGGCTTTCCCGCCATCGTTCCGTCCTTTATGGTCACTTCGGCGCTGTGGTCATTCCGGCTCGTCGGCCGGGTCCTCCTCGAGGATCTTCTCGCGCAGTGTCTGCAGGGTCTGGGAAAGCAGCCGCGACACGTGCATCTGGGAGAGCCCGACCCGCGCGGCGATGGCCGACTGCGTCATGTTCCCGAAGAACCGCATGACGAGGATCGACCGTTCACGGGCGGGCAGCCGCCGCAGCAACGGCCGCAGCGCTTCACAGTTCTCCACCTTCTCCAGCGCGGAGTCCTCCTCGCCGAGCGTGTCGGCCAGGGAAACCGGTTCGGTCTCGTCGTGCACGGGCCGGTCGGTCGACGCGGTCTGGTAGGCGTTCCCGGCGATCAGTGCTTCGGTGACCTCTTCGACGCCGATGCCGAGATGTTCGGCGAGCTCGGTGGCGTTGGGGGCGCGGCCCCAGCGCTGGGCCAGCGTCGTGGTCGCCTGGCTGATCGAAAGGTGCAGCTCCTTCAGCCGCCGCGGTACCCGCAGCGACCAGGACGCGTCCCGGAAGTAGCGGCGGACCTCGCCCATCACCGTCGGGATGGCGAAGGAGAGGAACTCGTTCTCCCGCGCGGGATCGAAGCGGTCGACCGCGTTGATGAGCCCCAGCCGCGCGACCTGCACCAGGTCTTCGCGTGGCTCGCCGCGCCCCGAGAAGCGGCGGGCGATGTGCTCGGCGATCGGCAGGTGCTCCTCGATCAGCTTCTGGCGCAGGCGTTTCCGGTGCGCGTCACCGTCGGGCAGCGCGTGCATTTCGTCGAACAGCACCGCACAGTGGCGATAGGTGTCGCTCCGTCGTCGATAGGAGGTCGTCATGGTCCTCCTGTCCAAGACCGTTTGGTGAACCGGAGGTGCAGGAACCACGTTTCCCCTGCGTCGACCGCCGGACCGGGCTCGATCCAGGTCGTGAGGGCGTCGGTGAGCGTGCGCAGCACGTGCCATTCGAAACCTCCCGTGCCGGGTGTGGTCGCGGATGTCGTCGCGGCGGTGAGCTGGACCGTGACCGACCGCCCGGACTCCTCGAACCGGCACCACAGCTGGGTCCCCGGCCGTGCGCGCGGGAAAAGGCAGCCCGCTCCCTCGTCGACCGCCATGCGGAGATCCGCGATCTCGTCCAGATCCAGCTTGGCGCGCACGGCGATGCCCTCGGCCACCATGCGGACGAGGAACAGCAGGCTCGTATCGAGCGGTACCCGGAGGTCGACGGTCCCGGCCGACACGGCGGCTGGGACCGCCCCGTCCACGTTCGCGGTCGTGCTGTGGTCCATGGAGAAAAGGTACCCACGGACGTCGTTGCCCATTCGTGATCGGGCGGGTGTGTCGCGTTTACGCGCCGCCACACCGGGTTATCCGCCGGGTATGGACACGAACGGATACCTCACGTTCCTGCTCATCGCCGTGGTGCTCGTGGCGCTGGACGGGCAGATCATCTATCGCAGCGGGCGAAGGTACCTTCAGAACTCCTACGGGGGCTCCGACGCGGGTGACGCGGGTGTCGCGATGGCGCGCCTCATCACCGTGATGTTCCATTTCGCGGTGCTCGGCGTGGTCGCGCTGATCTCGACGGTGCCGATGTTCGACGGACCGGGGCCGACCGCGATCGTGGGCAGGCTGGGCATCGTGCTGCTGATCCTGGCGCTCGCGCACGGGGTCACGCTGAGTGTGCTGGCGAAGATCCGCGACGACCAGGTGGGCGAGACGCTGGTGACGCGCAAGCAGGAAGCACGTCACGCCGAGGTCACGCAGGGGACGGCGACGTGGTCACAGAATGAGCCGGTGGTGAACCCGGTGCCCGGGCAGCGCGGCCGTCCCGCCCAGGTCAGCCCGGATCTCGAGCGGGGCGCGACCTATCCGATGGACCAGTGATGGACCGGTTCGGGCGGTGTGGCCCTTGCGCCGACGGCGTATCTTGGACGGATGGGTGTCCGCTCGGGGCACGTCGTGGGTGAGGTGACCACGGCGCCGGGGCCGGAGGCGATCCGATTCGGTGGTCGCCCCCGCGGGCCGCGTGGTGCCGTGTTGCTGTCGCTGGCCCGCACCACCGACCCGAAGGTGATCGGGCAGCTCTACCTGGTGACGTCGTTCGCGTTCTTCATGGCGGGTGGCGCGATGGCGCTGCTGATGCGGGGTGAGCTGGCGCGCCCCGGTCTTCAATTCCTCTCCCAGGAGCAGTTCAACCAGCTGTTCACCATGCACGGCACGATCATGCTGCTGCTGTACGCGACGCCGAACCTGTTCGGTTTCGCGAACTTCGTGCTGCCGCTGCAGATCGGCTCCCCGGATGTCGCGTTCCCCCGGCTGAACGCCTTTTCCTACTGGCTGTACCTGTTCGGCGGGCTGATCGTGCTGAGCTCGTTCCTGACGCCGGGCGGCGCGCCGGACTTCGGCTGGACGGCGTACACCCCGCTGTCGGAGGCGGCACATTCGCCGGGCATCGGCGGCGACCTGTGGATCATGGGCCTGATCGTGTCCGGGCTCGGCACGATCCTCGGCGCGGTCAACATGATCACGACGGTGCTGTGCCTGCGCGCGCCGGGGATGACGATGTGGCGGATGCCGCTGTTCACCTGGAACATCCTGTTCACCGGGGTACTGGTGCTGCTCGCGTTCCCGATCCTCACCGCCGCGCTGTTCGCGCTGGAGGCCGACCGTCAGCTGGGCGCGCACGTGTTCGACCCGGCGAACGGCGGGGCGATCATGTTCCAGCACCTGTTCTGGTTCTTCGGTCATCCCGAGGTCTACATCGTCGCGCTGCCCTACTTCGGGATCATCACCGAGATCGTCCCGGTGTTCAGCAGGAAACCGCTGTACGGCTACCGGCTCATGGTGTTCGCGACGCTCGGCATCACGGCGTTGTCGGTGGCGGTGTGGGCCCACCACATGTTCGCCACCGGATCGGTGCTGCTTCCGTTCTTCTCGTTCCTGACGTTCCTGATCGCGGTGCCGACCGGGATCAAGTTCTTCAACTGGATCGGCACGATGTGGAAGGGACAGCTGAGTTTCCAGACGCCGATGCTCTGGTCGATCGGGTTCATGGTGACGTTCCTGTTCGGCGGGCTGACCGGGATCATCCTGGCGTCGCCGCCGCTGGATTTCCATGTCACCGACAGCTATTTCGTGGTGGCGCACTTCCACTACGTGCTGTTCGGCACCATCGTGTTCGCGACGTTCGCCGGGATCTACTTCTGGTTCCCCAAGATCACCGGCCGGATGCTCGACGAGCCACTCGGGAAATGGCACTTCTGGACGACGTTCCTCGGATTCCACACCACGTTCCTCGTCCAGCACTGGCTCGGCGCGGAGGGCATGCCCCGCCGGTACGCCGACTACCTGCCCACCGACGGATTCACGTGGCTGAACACCATCTCGACGATCGGCGCGTTCGTGCTCGGTGCCTCGATGATCGTGTTCATCTGGAACGTGGTGCGCAGTTACCGGTTCGGCGAGGTCGTCACGGTGGACGACCCGTGGGGCTACGGGAACTCGCTCGAATGGGCGACGACGACCCCGCCGCCCCGGCACAACTTCCTCGAACTGCCGAGGATCCGCTCGGAACGGCCCGCCTTCGAACTGCACTATCCGCACATGGTGGAGCGGATGCGCGAGGAGGGGCACGTCCGGTCCCGCCGGTACCGCGCGAAGGCGGTGTCGAAGCAGAACTGAAGGTGAAGCAGAAGTGACTCAGCCTGCCGCGTCGGTGAGGTGACGGGCGAAGACCACGCGATCGGCCGAGGCGCCGTCGTAGGCGGTCACGGGTTCCGAGACGCTGAAACCCAGTGAACCGTGGAAGGCGATCGAACCCTCGTTCTGCGGTGAGGTGATCGCCCGCACGATGGTCCGCCGATCCGCCCGCGCGAGCGCGAAGAACCGTTCGTACAGCGAGCGGGCCAGCCCGCTGCCGCGGCACTCCGGGGCCACACCGGCGAAGTGGATGTACGCGGCGTCCGAAATGGACGGTGACAGCAGGCCGATCAGGAAACCCGCGAGCACACCGTCGCGCTCGGCCACGAAACTGGTGCGGTGGAAGTGATCGAGGAACAACCGCGGTAGCAGGGTGTGCACGGCCCGGCCCCACCAGTCGTCGACGACTCCGACGATACGGTCGTAGTCGGCGGGCGCGGCGTGGCGGATCGCGATTTCTGACACCATGCCGGCGATTCTAGCCACGCGGCCGGGCCCGCTTCTCATCGCGCGAGAGTGATCGGTTCGGCGGCGTAGCGGTTCTGCTCGGCGAGCAGGCGGGCGAAGGCGCCGCCCGCCTGCTTGAGCTGCGCGTAGGTACCGCGTTCGACGATCCGGCCCGCGTCGAGGACGACGATCTCGTCGACATGGCCGAGCGTGCTGAGCCGGTGCGAGATCATGATGACCGTGCGGCCCGCGGTGAGCCGCTCGATCGCGCGCATGACCTCCACCTCCGCTTCCACGTCCAGATTGGCGGTGGGTTCGTCGAGGATGAGGATCGGGGCGTCGCGCAGGATGGCACGCGCGATGGCGATTCGCTGCCGTTGCCCGCTGGAGAAGTTCCTGCCCTGCTCCCGGACCTGCGCGTCGTAGCCTTCGGGGATCGCCATGATCGTCTCGTGCACGGAGGCCTGCCGCGCGGCCGCGACGATCTCGTCCGGCGAGGCGTCCGCGCGGCCGATGCGGATGTTGTCCCGGATCGTGCCCTCGAACAGCACCGAATCCTGGAGCACCATCCCGATGTTGCCGCGCAGCACGTCGAGCGGGTAGAGGCGGACGTCGGTGCCGTCGATCGTGATCGTCCCCGACCACGGCTCGTGGAACCGGGGCAGCAGCTTGACCAGCGTGGTCTTCCCGCTGCCGGACAGGCCCACCAGGGCGATCCGGGTGCCGGCGTGTACTTCGAGGTCGACGCCGTGCAGGACCGGCCTGCCGGGGTCGTAGCCGAACACGACATCGCGCAGGGCCAGCTCGCCGCGTACCCGGATCGGCTCGGCGTGCTCCGCGGGTTCCGGTTCCTCCCAAGGCTGGTCCAGCAGATCCTGGATGCGCTGGGCGGCCGCCGCTCCGGCGGAGGACAGGAGCATGAGCTTGGACAGGTCCCGCATCGGCTGGTACAGCAGCTTGGAGTAGGCCAGGAACACCGTCAGGGTCCCGACGGTGACGCTGCCCGCCGGGACGGTGAGCACGCCGAGGCCGAACCCCGCGTGCCCGGCGGCGATCCACGCGCCGAGCATGATGATCACCGCGGTGCTCACGGCGATGAGCACGATGACCATCGGGCTGAACTCGGCCTGCCGCCGTCCGGCGCGCAGGCCCGAGCGTCGCTGGGCGCCGACCCGTCCGGCGAAGGTGGCCGCCGCCCACGCCTGCACGGTGAACACCTTGATCTCGGCGATGGCGTTGAGGTTCTCGGCCGCGACTTCGGCGACCTGGCCCGCGGCGCGCGCCGTCTCCCGCGAGGCGCGTTTGATCCAGCGGGTGTAGCAGGCGACGATCAGGAACAGCGGCGGGACGACGCACATCGACAGCAGCGTGAACTGCCAGTTGGTCAGCACCAGCACGCCGAGGATCCCGAACAGGGTGAGGATTCCCGACAGCAGGTTCACCAGTCCGTCGGTGACCATCTTTTCGATCTCGGAGACGTTGCCGGTGAGCCGCTGGACGACCTCGCCGATCCGCTGGCGGCTGTGCCAGGCAAGGGAGACGTGCTCGAGGTGGACGAACACCCGGGTGCGCAGCCGCGCGCCGAGGTCCTGGCCGATGAAGGTGCTGATGGACAGCTGCGCGTACGACACCACCGCGTCGGTCAGGCCGAGGGCGAGCAGGAGCCCGCCGGCGAAGAGGATCACTCCGAGCTGGGTGTGCGTCTCGGCGGTACCGAGCCCGGTCCGGTCACCCAGCCGGTCGAGGCGGGCGATCAGCGGGTCGAAGACCGGGAGCCCCGGATCACGGTGGTGCACGATCTTGTCGAGGATGAACTTGAGCGGGAACGCCATGAACACGTTGCTGGCCACGGTGACGAACGTCAGCGCGATCGCCGCCGCGACCAGCAGCCGTCTGCCTTCCAGATGCCGGTACAGGAAACGGATCACGTCCAGCGGTCCTTCCCTGTGCCGTATCGCCGTGCGCACCGGGTGATTTCGGCGAGGGCGGTGGCCAGCTCGGCGGCCCCCGGGGTGCCCAGCCGCCGGACGGGGCGCGACACGATCTTCAGCAGTGCGGCGGCCTCATACAGGCTGCTGCGTCGCACCAGGCTTTCGAGGTGCGCGGCCGGGGTGCCGTGAGCGCGCAACGCGTCGGCGTAGCCGCGGAGGAACAGGCGGGCGGCCGCGGCGAACCAGTCGTGCCCCTCGGGACAGCCCCGCCACAGCTCGGGCGGACGCAGGTAGGCGAGGAAGTAGCCGACGTCGAGTGCCGGATCCCCGGCGCAGGCCTTGTCGAAGTCGGTGATCACCGGGTGCGCGGGGGCGGGAAAGACGAGCTGAGCGGGCTTGAACGCGCCGTGCACCAGGCCGGGCGACTCCGGCACGGTCTCACGCAACGCGCGGGACAGCTCGCGGACGGTCTCGCCCAGGTCCATTGTGGATAGTGGTGCGGCCGTGGTCAGCGCGGTGGTCCACTCCGCGGCGTGGTGCGCGTACGTCGCGCCGGAGGAAGTCGTGGACAGTCCACTGTGGATAGTTCGGGTGTGCAGCCACGCCAGTGCCCTTGCGGAAGCGGTGAGCGCGGCTTCGTCGAGACGGGCCACGGCTGGAGTACCGGCGGCCGCTGTCAGTACCAGGTTCAGCCCCTCGACGAGCGCGATCGGCCGTGGTACGAAGGCCTGCTCGCCGGGGCGCGCGCGCCAGAGCTGTTCGAGCAGTCCATGCGCTGTCACGGCGTCGCCGGGTTCCCGGTAGATCTTGCCGTACACCGTCGGGTGCGGCCCGGGGCCAGGGACCTCGATGATCCGGTACCGGATCACGCAACGTGTCCCCGGCTTGTAGCGCACCGGCGTCGCGTACACCGCGGCGATGCCCGGGGCGGGACGGCCGGTGATCAACCGGAAACCCGACCGCAGTTCCCTGGCGAGCTTGCCGCCGGTGCGCGGCGACAGCGCGGCGGGGAGCGCGGGCAGGTGCTCGTCGACGGGAAATCGTTGCACCGCAAGGCCGAACCGCCGGCAGCGCAGCACCCCGGACCAGGTGCCGTGCAGGTCCGCCGCGGTGAGGGAGCCGAGTTGGTCCGGCAGCCGGGACGGTTCGGTCAGTGCCCGTTCGGTCAAGCGTGCCGTCACCAGGTCCCCGGCACCCGGATCGTTCTGGTCCCGTGGCTCCCGGAGGACGCGGTAGCTCGCCACCAACCCGTTTCCGGGTTTGCGGCGGAGATAGCGCTCACGCACCGAGACCGCGCCGAACCGGCGGGAATCCTCGTCGGCGACGAGGTCACGCACGACCGCGCGCAACGCGTCGGCCACCGCCTGCTCCGGTCCTGGCGCCGTGGCCATTCCCTCGACCAGGGCCGCGAGTGCCCCCGGCGCCGCCGGGACGTCACGGAAGCCGGGGAACGCGTTGATGTCGACGATCACCGGCCCTCGGTTGGTGGCGAGGACGTCCACGCCGTACACCTGCAGGCCGAACACCCGGCCGACCTCGACGGCGAGCCCCCGCCAGCCGGGCGGCGGCACGCGTTCCGCACCCGGCGAAGGCGCGGTGCCCAGCCGGCTTCCCCGTCGTGTCGCGAAGGCCCGGCCGCCGATGACCCACAGCTTGTGATCCCAGCCGTCGTGGGAGACGAACGGCTGCAGCACCACCGGCTCGTGAGCCCAGCCCGCGGCCAGCGCCCGCAGCCGGGTCAGGTCCCCGACCGAGGTCACGATGTCGCGTCGGCGGCTGTAGCGGCTCTTGACCATCACCGGGAACCGGACACCGACCGTTGTGGACAGATGAGCGAGATGGGCCAGCAGGCCCGACAACCTGCCGAAGCTCACAGTGTCCACGAACGGCAGCCCGTGCCGGTGGGCCAGCCGCGCCATCGCGACCCGGTCCCGGCACAGCGCCGCCGCGACCGGGTCGTTGACCACGCGCTCACCGCGTCCGCGCAGCGCCGACGCCAGCTCGAGCGATCGCGGCGAATGGGACTTGAGCAGATACACATCCGCGGGCTCCACGCTCGACGCGCCCTCCGCGTCCGGATCGAACACGGCCACGGTGTGGGCCGGATCCATCAGCTCGGCGAACCGGGACAGGGTGGGGTGCCCCGGACGGTCGGTCAGCAGGCAGACCTTCACTCAGCTCGCCCGCCCCAGCGCACCCGGACGGGGCAGCTCGCCCGCCACCGTCCGCACGATGCTCCGCGCGACCTTGGTGACGGCGTCCGGAACCCAGTGGTAGCTGGGAAAGTCGTTGACGTCCACGACCACCCAGCCGTCCGGCCCCTCGAGCACGTCCACCCCGTAAAGGCTCAGCCCGAACACCGCGCCGACGCCGGAAACCAGCGCCGCCAGCTCGGCCGCCAGTGGAATCGCCCGCCCTTCGACGATCCGCCGCGGATGCAACGGCGACGGCTGCTCCGTGGCGTACAGTTCGTCCCCGACGCAATACACCTTCACATCGGCACCCGGATTCATCACATAAGGTTGTGCCAGCAGAAAACCCTCGCCGATCAGCCTGTCCCGCAGGTCGATCAGATCGTCGGGCCTGCGTACCAGATGAACCGAACGACAAGAACTGCCGGCGGCCGGCTTGACGACCACCGGATACAGGTCGTCCGGAATATCCCGCAGCAAATCCGGGACCGCCGCGAAATACGTCACCGGAAAAGGAATACCGTGCTTCCGCGCCACCGCGGCGGCCACCGCCTTGTCCCGCACCGGCCGGATCGCGCGAGCGTCGTTGATCGTCATCACCCCGGCCGCCGCGGCCGCTTCCAGCAGGCTCAGTCCCGGACCGCCGGAAACCGTCTTGAGGACCCACACGTCGTGCCCGCGGTCACGCAACAATTCCGTGACCCGCGAGACCGCTCTCCCCGGCTCCACGACATCGACCTCGTGCCCCCAGGCGGTCAGCTTCCTCGCCACGGCGAGCGGCATTCGTTCATTTCGATAGCGATCTTCAACGAGAAAGCAAGCCTTCATCGCGCCGCCGCCCTCACACCGTTACTGGTAAAGCCAAGGTTAACGACCAGTCTCCAGTGGTTATCAGAAGATTAACAAGCGGCCAGTGGTCGGTTGTTCGTGGTCCGATCGGCGGGCCGCATCTCCCGCCTGGGCGGCGGATGGACCACGTGCGGCAACCGGTTCGCTGCGGTTTTCGAACCGGCGGTTAACCGTGAAGAACACCAGACAAACCTCGAAGGCGGCCTTGACAATGACACGGCGGCACGGCCGGACTAAGGAAAGCTCCGCCGTAGCCCTGCTGTCCGGCGCTGACGAACAGCGCCATAACCGGCCACCATAACCTTGTCGTCACACGGTGTTCCGAGTCCCGCGACACTCGACGTCCTCATGCCTCGCCCGGTGGCGTTCCTCTCGGCACGGTGAGGACGAACACGGTGCCCGGCGGGCCGGTGACTTCGAGCCGTCCCCCATGCAGGACGGCGTTTTCGTGGGCGATGGCCAGTCCCAGTCCGCTGCCCTCGGTTTCGCCCCGCGCGTGGTCGCCCCGGACGAAGCGGTCGAAGACGAACGGAGCGAGGTCGGGCGGCAGACCGGGCCCGGAGTCGGCCACCGCCACCGTCGCGTGGCCGGACGCGGTGCCGTCGACGGTGACGACGACAGGCGGTGCGCCGTGCCGCACCGCGTTGGTCACCAGGTTCCGCACGATGGTGTGCAGGCGGCGGGGATCACCGACGACGACGGCGTCGGCGATTACGTGCACCCGGATGTCCGTGTCGGGGGCGCTCAACGCGATCGCGTCGTGCACGAGTGCTTCCAGGTCGACGGTCTCCGGCCGGAAATCCGCCGCGCCCGCGTCGAACCGGGACATCTCCAGCAGATCCTCGACGAGCCTGCTCAGCCGCCGGACCTGGGTGCCCAGCAGTTCGGCGGAGCGCTCGCGGTCCGCGACGTCGGTGCTGTGCAGGCTTTCCGTGGCCGCGATCATCGAGGCCAGGGGAGTGCGGAGATCGTGCGCGACGTCGGCGACGAACCGGCGTTGCTGCTGTTCCTTCATCCGCAGCTGGTCGATCGATTCGCCGAGCCGCTCTGCCATGGCGTTGAACGCACCCGCGAGATCGGCGAGCTCGTCGTTGCCCCGTACCGGAACCCGCGTGCCGAGGTCGCCGGAGCCGAACCGCTGGGCGGCGTTGGCGGCGGCCCGCACCGGGCGCTGGATGCCCCGGGCGGCGAGGACGCCGAGCAGCGCCGCGACCACGGCGACGCCGGTGCCGACCAGGGCGAGCCGCTTGCGCAGCAAGGAGAGTTCGTCGTCGAGCGGGCGCAGATCGTAGAACTCGGCCAGCACGAGATCCGTGGAGATCTCCCGGACGACCGCGAGTTGCGGGCTGTCCGGCGTGTCGGGGGTGTAGGTGATCACGGCCTGGGTGCCCCGGACGCTGTCGATCACGTCCACCGGGAGGTCCTGGCCGAACGCGCGGCTGTTCGTGCTGGCGACGGCGATGTACTGGCCGTGCTCGATCTGCGAGATCGGGCCCGCGGTGCCGTGCCTGTTGACCACGGCCCAGGTGAGCCCGATCCTGCCCTGCATGAAGTGCGCCACTTCGTCCACTTTGGACATGGCGGGGGCGCGGGAGTCGCGGGTGCGGTCGTACGCCTGCTGGGCGTCCGCGAGGATGCCCGCCCGCGCGGATTCCACGAACCTGTGCCGCGCGGACCCGGCCTGGATCTCGTAGGCGACGAAACCCATCGCGACGGTGGCGGCGACCGTCATCAGGACGACCGTGAACGCGATGCTCTCCCGCAGCCCTGGCCGCCACTTCACGGCTTGACCAGGCGGTACCCGAGACCACGGACCGTGCGCAGCAGCGTCGGATTGCCGGTGTCGGGCTCGATCTTCGACCGCAGCCGCGCGACCGCGGCGTCCACCAGCCGGGAGTCGCCGGCGAAACCGTAGTCCCAGACGCGCTTGAGCAGCGTCTGGCGGCTCAGTACCTGGCCGGCGTGTTCGGCGAACTCCAGCAGCAGCCGCAGTTCCGTGGACGTCAGGTGCAGTTCGGCGCCGCCCTTGGTGACCAGCATGGCCTCGCTGTCGATCGCCAGATCGCCGAAGACGTGCACCGTCGACGCCGGCGCGGGCGTGATGGTCGCGCGGCGCAGGATGGTCTTGATGCGTGCGTCGAGCACCCGCGGCTCGGCGGGCTTGACCACGTAGTCGTCGGCGCCGCCTTCCAGGCCGACCACCATGTCGACCGGATCGCCGCGCGCGGTCAGCAGGACCACCGGGATCGTGTCGCCGGCGCGGATCCGGCGGCACACCTCGAAGCCGTCGATGCCGGGCAACATCACGTCGAGCAGCACGAGATCGAGCGACGCGCGGCGCTCGGCCAGGGCGTCGAGCGCCTGTTCACCGGTCGGGGCGACCTCGACCTCGTGGCCGAGCCCGCGCAGCGCGCGGGAAAGCGTCTCCGCCAGTACGGCGTCGTCCTCGACGAGCAGGAGCCGGGGCACCAGGGGACCTCCTCGCTGATCATGACCGGATGCGGGAAAACGGTATACCACCGGTTACGCCGGACGGCCGCTCATCGTCGCGCCCGGGTGGGGCATCCGCGCGACCACGCGGTCGTGGTGTTCGAAATGCCACCACTCGTTGTCGTACACGCGGTAGAGGCCGTAGCGCGCGCCGTGGCGTTCCAGCCAGCGTGCCCCTTCGGCGGGACGCACGTCGAGCGCGGTCCCGGCGACGTGCCGGGACTCGTGCGGCGGCAGCACGTGCAGCCGCGCCGCCTCGGCCGAGCCGGTCCGGCGCACCTCCTCGGTGAAGAGCCGGTGCTGCTCGGCGGCGTCGCGATGGCCGGAGGTCAGCCCGATGAGCGTGCCGTCCCGCCAGAACGCCTCGGCCCGCGCGGCGGTGAACGCCGCCGAAGTCACCGGGGTGAGCCCGGTGAGGTCCTCGGCAGGGAAACGCACCGCCAGCGCCCATTGGCAGGCGAGATGGTGGGCGCGGCGAGGAGCGCGTGCGAACGCCACGGGCAGCAGCAGCACGGCCAGGATGCGGGTGATCGCCTGGAACACCCGGTCGCGGGCGCGGTCGGGCAGGACACCGGTCTCGGTCATGGCGTCCACTCTCGGCCGGGACTGTGCGACGCCGTCCGTCGCCCGATGACAGCACCACGACGAAATGTGACGGTTTCGCACGCTCCCGCCCTGGCGCACAGGTACGTCCAGCCGGGCATCAGCGGCCCGTCTCTTGCTCGTTCATGACATCCCCCATCGGACGGTTTGAGCGACTGCTCAACGGGAGCGTAGGCGATGTTGAGCGATCGCTCAAGGGCGGTCTGCGCGCCGGGAGACGGCGTGGTGAACTCAATGAACACAACCGTGACAGCGGTCACGTGGCTGCCGAAGGTGTGCAGGTCGCGCCGTGGCGGCGCGGGATCCGATGGGAGGCCGTGATGGCGACGATGCCGGGACGCCGACGCGTGGTGGGACGACTGGCGGTGGCTGCCGCGATGGCGGCCGGGCTGCTGGCGGCTTGTTCGAGCGCCGCGACGGCCGCACCGCCGGCCCGGGTGCTCGATTTCGCCCGGCCTTCGACGGGCTGTCTTCAGCCTTCGGCCGTCACGCCCGGGGCCACCGTTTCCGGCAAGGTCGTCTCCGGCGGGATCGAGCGGACCTATCTGCTGCACGTTCCGCGGGGCTATCGGCCGCACCGGCCGACGTCGCTGATCCTGTCCTTCCATGGGCACAAGCGGACCTCGGCCTATCAGGAGTCGTTGTCCGGCTTCGATTCCGGCGACAGCATCGCGGTCTATCCGCAGGGGCTGGCCGGCACCGACGGCGAGACGGCGTGGACCGGCGCGCCGTACTCGAACCGCGCGGACGACGTCCTGTTCGTCAGCGATCTGCTGAACCAGCTGCAGCGGCAGCTGTGCGTCGACCCCGCGCGGATCTACGCGGCGGGCAAGTCGAACGGCGGCGGGTTCACCGGCGTCCTCGCCTGCCGCCTGAGCGGACGGATCGCTGCCTTCGCCCCGGTCTCGGGGGCGTTCTACGACGTCGGTGCCGGGTGTTCCCCGACGCGCCCGGCACCGATTCTCGACTTCCACGGCACCGCCGACCAGACCATCCCGTACGCCGGGAACGCCGAACGGAAGCTACCGTCCATTCCGGACTGGCTGGCCGCATGGGCCCGGCGCGACGGCTGCGCGGCCACCCCGGTGGTGCGTGACCTGGGCAAGGGCGTCAGCGTCAGCACGTGGCCGGGCTGCGCACGGGGCGCGAAGGTCGAGCACTACCGGCTCGAAGGGCTGGGGCACGACTGGCCGAGCACGAAGCCGAACCTCGACTCCGACGAACCCGCGGCGATGGACGCCACGCCGGTGATCGAGCGGTTCTTCGCCGAACACCCCCTGCGGTCCGGCCTCCGCTGACGCCGGTTCAGTCCTCGGCCAGCCATCGCAGGACGTCGCCGGTGTGCTCGCCGAGCGCGGGCACCGGTCCCATCTCCGGCTCGCGGCCGGGCACGGTCACCGGCGGGACGAGCGCGTCGACCTCGCCCGCCGGTGTCGCGACCCGCCGCCAGCGGTCACGTTCCGCGAGCTGCGGGTGGGTGGCGAACTCGGCCATGGACCGCTGCCGCGCGAACGCGATCCGCGCGGCGTCCAGCCGTTCGACCAGCTGTTCGCCGGTCAGCCCGGCGAACACCTTGCCGATGATCTCGTCCAGTTCGGCGCGATGCGCGACCCGGTCCGCAGTGGACGTGAACCGCGGATCGCCCGCCGTTTCCGGGAGCCGCAGCACCGACTCGCAGAACGTCCGCCATTCGCGCTCGTTCTGGATGCCCAGCTGGACGGTGGTGCCGTCGCCCGCGGTGAAGGCGCCGTACGGGGCGATCGTTGCGTGGTTCACCCCGGTCCGCGCGGGCGGTTCGCCGCCGTAGGTCGTGTAGTAGTACGGGTAACCCATCCACTCGCCGAGCGCCTCGAGCATCGAGACCTCGAGGTTCGTCCCGCGCCCGGTGTCGCGGCGTTCGTACAGCGCGGTGAGGATGCCGGTGCAGGCGTACATCCCCGCCGCGATGTCCGCGATGGACACTCCGGTCTTCGCGGGCGAATCGGGCGTGCCGGTGATCGACACCAGCCCCGCCTCGCACTGGATCAGCAGGTCGTAGGCCTTGCGATCCCGGTACGCGCCGGTGCTGCCGTAGCCGGAGACGTCGCAGGTGATCAGCGCCGGATGGCTTTCCGCCAGCGCCTTCGAGCCGACCCCGAGGCGGTCGGCGGCGCCGGGGGCGAGGTTCTGCACGAACACGTCCGCCCGGTCGATGAGCCGTCGCAGCACCCGCAGGCCGTCCGCGCTCTTGACGTCCAGCGCGACACTCTCCTTGCCGCGGTTGAGCCAGACGAAGTGGCTGGACATCCCGTGCACGGTGCGGTCGTAGCCGCGGGCGAAGTCCCCGGTGTCCGGTCGTTCGACCTTGATCACCCGCGCACCGAGGTCGGCGAGCTGACGGGTCGCGAACGGCGCCGCCACCGCCTGCTCCAGTGAAACGATCACAATCCCGGCCAATGGTCCCGGCATCCGAGGGCCTCCTAGCTCGTACGTTCACCTCCAGCATGAGCGGTCGGCGGCGATACCGGAAATTACCGTTCTCCGGCGGTGTGATGCGTCCCAGGCATAATCGCCAGGCATGGACGTCCGCGAGCTGACCTGGTTCACCACCCTGGCCGAGACCGAGCACGTGACCGACGCCGCGGCCGCGCTGAACATCGCGCAGCCGACGTTGTCCCGCGCCGTCGCGCGGCTGGAACGCCGTCTCGGCACGCCGCTGTTCGACCGGACCGGGCACCGGCTGCGGCTCAACCAGTACGGGCAGGTGTTCCGCGCGCACGCGCTCAAGGCGCTCGGCGAGCTGTCCGCCGCCGAACACCGCATCGCCACGCTGATCGACCCGGAGCGGGGCACGGTCTCGCTGGCGTTCCTGCACTCCTTCGGCACCTGGCTGATCCCGGAGCTGATCAGCACCTACCGCGAGCGCGTGCCCCGGGCGCATTTCCTGTTGCGCGGCGACGCGGCGGATTCGATCCTCGCGGATCTGCGGCGCGGCCACGTCGATCTCATCGTCACCAGCCCGGAACCCGCGGGGTCCGATGTGGACTGGACACCGATCGGCGTCGAGCGGCTGTGTGTCGCGGTGCCCGCCGGGCACCGGCTCGCACGGCGCAAGAAGGTCTCGCTGGCGGAGTTCGCCGAGGAGGATTTCATCGCCCTGCAGCCGGAATTCGGCCTGCGGCAGATCACCGACCAGCTGTGCCGCCGGGCCGGGTTCACCCCGCGGATCACGTTCGAGAGCACCGAGCTCGCCACGATCCAGGGCCTGGTCGCGGCCGGGCTGGGGGTGGCGATCATGCCGACGCCGCGCGGGGAACCGAGCCCGGACGCGCCGGTCCGGCTGCGGTTGTCCGATCCGGAGGCACAGCGCACGGTCGGCGTCGCGGCGCTGGCCGGGCGGCATCAGGCACCCGCGATCGCCCGTTTTCACGAGTTCGTCCGGTCCTGGCCGGTCGATCATGCCTCCCGGGTATGAACCCCGCACAAACTGGTCATTTCACGTATGGGCCGTCGAGGGGCAGAGTGAGCGGTGAGAGAACGGCAAGGAGGACGAGATGGGTTGGCAGGGCAGGTATTTCGAGGACTTCGTGGTGGGCGACGTGTACCGCCACCCGCTCGGCCGCACGGTGACCGAGACGGACAACTCCTGGCTGACGCTGCTGACGCAGAACACCGCGCCCCTGCACTTCGACCGGCACTACGCCGGGCAGACGCAGTGGGGCAAACCGCTGGTCGACTCGACGTTCACCCTCGCACTGGTCACCGGCCAGAGCGTCACCGACGTCTCCCAGCACGTGATGGCGAACCTCGGCTGGGACCGCGTCCGGCTGCCGAACCCGGTGTTCGAAGGCGACACGATCTACTCACAGTCCGAGGTCCTGAGCGCCCGCGAGTCGAAGTCCCGCCCTGACGTCGGGGTCGTTCAGGTTCGCACGATCGGGTACAACCAGGACGGCGTCATCGTGATCACGTTCGAACGGACGCTGCTGGTGTACCGGCGCGGTCACGGGCCCGGCTTCGCCGACGTCGAACCGGTGTGGGACGAACGGTCGCGCCGCGCGGCCGGGATCGAGGAGCCGAAATGACCGCGCGTTCGCTGTTGTTCGTGCCGGGGAACCGGCCCGAGCGCTTCCCCAAGGCGGCGGCGAGCGGCGCGGATCTGGTGTTGTGCGACCTGGAGGACGCCGTCGCGCCGGAGGACAAGGCAGGGGCGCGGGCCGAGGTGGCCGCGTGGGCAGGGCAGAACCGCGCCGCGGTGCGGATCAACGCGGCCGGCACCCCGTGGTACGAGGACGATCTGGCCGTGTTGGGGGAGGTGCCGGGGCTGCGCGCGGTGGTGCTGCCCAAGGCCGAGGACGTCGACGCGCTGCGTGCCACGGTGTCGCGTTTGGACGGAGGCGTCGAGCTGTACGCGTTGGTGGAAAGCGCGCGAGGGATCCGGGACGCCGACCGGCTCGCCGAGGTCCCCGGCGTGACGCGCCTCGTGTTCGGGAACGTCGACTTCGGACTGGACGCGGGAATCACGGTGTCGGACGCGGGGGAGCGGGAGCTGCTCTACGCGCGCTCCCGGCTGGTGATCGCGTCGCGGGCTGCGGGGCTCGTGGCACCGATCGACGGGGTGACGACCACTTTGGACGATCCGGACCTCACCCGCGCCGCCGCGCGGCGGGGACGCGGCCTCGGCTTCGGTGGCAAGCTGTGCCTGCACCCGAAGCAGGTCGAGCCGGTGAACGCGGCGTTCAGTCCCGATGAGACGGAGCTGCGCTGGGCGCGCCGGGTCGTCGAGGCCGCCGGTGCGTCGGGTGGCGCGGCGGTGCGGGTGGACGGGCAGATGATCGACAAGCCGCGGCTGGAACTGGCGCGCAGGCTGCTGGGAGAGAACGGAAAATGACCGAGGCCACACTGGACCACCCGAACGCTCCGGAGGACGTGCTGGCGCACATCCCGCCCGGCGCGGACATCATCGTGCCGATCCAGCTGGGTGAGCCGATCACCCTGCTCGACACGCTCGAAGCGCACGCGGATTCTCTTGCGGGCGTGCACATCCACCGGATGGACCCGTACCTGAAGCGCCGTTACATCGAGGGCGCGTTCCCAGGCAGGCTGGAGCACGTCGACTACTTTCTCGGCGCCGGTTCGCGGGAGGCGTTCTGGGCGGGCACCTGTGACCTCGTGCCGAACCACTTCAGCGAAATGCCGCTGCTGCTGCGGAAGTCGACGAAGCTCAGCATCGTGCTCGCCGCCGCCAGCCCACCTGACGAGCACGGCTACTTCAGCCTCGGCACCAACGCCGACTACACCGCGGCGTTCATCGGCGAAGTCCCGTTCTTCCTTGAAGTGAACGAGAACATGCCGAGGACCTTCGGGCACAACCAGGTCCACATCAGCCAGGTCGCAGGCTGGTGCCGTGCCGACCGCCCGCTGCACGAGTCCCCGCCCGCGCGGCCCGACGAGCGCGACCACCGGATCGCGGGCTTCATCGCCGACCGGATCCCGGACGGCGCCTGCCTGCAGGTCGGCGTCGGCCGGATCCCGAACGCGCTGCTGTCGTCGTTGCGCGGGCACCGGCACCTCGGCCTGCACACCGAGGCGATCTCGGACGGCGTACTGGACCTTGTGGACAGTGGCGCGCTGGACGGGACCCGGAAGCACCAGGAGCGCAACAAGCACGTCGCGACGTTCGCGGTGGGGACGAAGCGGCTGTTCGACTGGCTGCACAACAACACCGCGGTCACGATGGAACCGGTCGACTGGGTGAACGACCCGCGTGTGGTGGCCCGCGAGCCGAACTTCGTGTCCATCAACGCGACCAGCGAGGTCGACCTGATGGGGCAGGCGGCGAGCGAGACCATCGCCGGCCGGTACTGGTCGTCCTCCGGCGGCCAAGCCGACTTCGCCAGGGGAGCGATGTATTCGCCGGGCGGGCAGGCGTTCCTGGTGCTGCACTCGGCCACCCACGACGGGAAGAGCCGGATCAACGCGCAGCTGACGCCGGGCAGCGCGGTCACGACGTTGAAGAACACCATCGACCACGTCGTCACCGAATACGGCGTCGCGGAACTACGCGGCAAGAGCCTGGCACGGCGCGCGGAGTCGCTCATCGCGATCGCTCACCCCGAGCACCGGGACCGCCTCACCGCCGACGCCCGCAAAACCGGCCTGCTCCCGTAACTGCGGTGGTCCGTGAATGCCACATTGAAAGACTCAGAGTCTCTCAATGTGGCATTCACGGACCATTGCGCTACAGCCCGAAGGCTAGGAGGACGTTGCCGCCGGTGCCGGGGTATTGGGGCGAGTAGCCGGACTGGACGTACACCATTCCGTGGGACACGACGGCGCCGCCGCCGGTGCCCGAGATCGAGCTTCCATGGCCGACGAGACCGTTGACGCCGGTGAAGTCCCGAATCGTGTCGTAGCTCCACAGCACCTTGCCGTCGGCGGAGGAGTACGCGCGCAGCTTGCCGTCGTTGCTGCCTTCGTAGACGACGCCGGGGCTGCTGGTCACCGCCGGGCCATGGGCCAGTGAACAGCTCTTCGGATGGTGCGCGGCTCCGCCGGTGGTGCAGCCGTCGGCGGGGTTGGGGGTCTTCCACAGCACCTTGCCGGTGGCCGGGTCGACCGCGAACAGCGTGCCGGGGTTGGCGAAGTATGTTGCGATGTAAAGTTTTTCGCCGTCGAAGCTCGATCCCCACTGGATGCCGGAGATCCCGCCGCTGGGCAGGGGCACGCCGAGCTGGCGGCGCCAGACGACTTCGCCGGTGCGTGCGTCGAACACGTGGTACACGCCGACTTTCTGGCCGACGCCGACAAGTGTGCGCCCGCCCGCGCGGAAGATGTTCGGCGTGGCGCCGATGTCGTAGTCGAGTGCCGAGCCGTCCTTCAGGCCGGGGCAGTAGCCCTCGGGGTCCGGATCGTTGCACGCCGTGCGCCAGGTGTCGGCCTTCGTCACCTGGTTCTTCCACCGCACCGCGCCGGACCGGGCGTCGAGGGCGAGCAGGGTGTCGAAGTCGCCGCCGTGCCCGGTGTAGTTCTGGCCGGTGCCGACGTAGAGCGTGCCGCTGGCCGGGTCGATCACCGGGGAACTCCACACCCCGGCGCCGGACGGCTCGAACTTCGCGGCGCCGCTCGGCCAGGTCCCGTTCTGTTTCGGCTCGGGGACGGTGTAGTAACGCCAGGCCAGCTCACCGGTGTCGGCGTCGAGCGAGTCGAGATGCCCGCGGAAGGTGCAGCACGGATAGTCCCTCGGCAGAGTGTTCTCGCCACTCGACACGCCGACGTAGACGCGGCCGTCCGAGACGATCGGCGAACTCGTGACCATCGCGGCGACGTGCGCGTCGAGCCGCTTCGCCCAGCGCAGGGTTCCGGTGTGCTGGTCCAGCGCGTAGAAGTACCCGCGCAGGTCGCCGAAGTAGACCTTTCCGCCAGACACCGCCGGTCCATCCCAGGTCACCGCGTTGGTGGCCGCCGGGTCGACGGTCTTCAGGTCGAAGGCCCATTTCTCGGCGCCGGTACGGGCGTCGCGGGCGTAGAACTTGCCGTCGGGGCCGCCGAAGTAGATCGTGTCGCCGACGACCGCGGGCTCACTGCGCGTCGGCAGGCCGGGCGACGGCGGATAGGCGAACGCCCACTTGAGTTTCAGATTGCCGACGGTCCGTGGGGTGATGGCCCGTTCGGCACGGTTGTGCCGCGTTCCGCGCGGATCCTTCTGCCAGGTGGACCAGTCGCCGGAGCGGCCAGCTGTCGCGGTTTCCGGGTCCGCGAGGGCCACTCCGCTCCCGAGACTGGTGAACAGGACGACAGCGGCGGCCGCGGCGAGCGGGACGCGTTTTCGGGCACGGGTAAAGGAGAACAAGACAAGCCCCCCGAGGTTGCTGGACGATTCCAGGTCGTCCCCAACCTGCCAGGTGGCGGGAACCGCGTCGATCGGTTTACGGGTGGATCCGGGGTCAGCCGATAGGTGGATGCGCGTGGCCGGTCAGCTGTGGGTGCCGAGGTAGGCGGGATCGGGCGCGGGCAGCGGTTTGTCCGGCTGCCCGGCGAGCAACTGGTTCATCGCGTGGAAGTACGGCGGCGCCGCGACCGTGCCGCCGAAAGCGCCGGCGCCGCAGTCGCCGAGGTGGACCGGATTGCCGGGGCAGATCTCCTGAGGACGCGAACCGTCGGCGAAGACCATGGACGACACCGCGTAGTCGTTCACCCCGCCGACGAACGCGACCGATTCGCTCTGCTCGGTGGTCCCGGTCTTGCCGATGTCGGGCCGGGTCCAGCCCGCCTCGTGGGCGGCGAGCGCGGAGGTGCCGTGCTTGGTGTCCTGGCTCAGGCCCGCCATGAGCGTGTGCGCGACGCCGCTGGGGATGGCCTGTTCGCACGGCTGGCGCTCGATCGGTACGGGCTTGCCCGCCCGATCGGTCACCGAAAGGATCGGGTCCGGCGGGCACCACACGCCGTCGCTCATGATCGTCGCGGAGACGTTGGCCATCTCCAGCGGGCTCACCGGGCTGTTGCCGAGGGTGAACGAGAGCAGGTTCCGGAAGTACCGCGACTGCGGCTGGTTGTACTGCGGGTTCTTCGACAACGGGTTCACGGGGTCGGTGATCGGCGGGTTCCCGGCGTCGTTGGTGGTCAACGTGGTCCGCAGCCCGAGCTTGCGGGCCATGTCGAGCACGGCGGGCATGCCGACCTGGGACTCCAGGCCCACGAACGCGACGTTCGGAGACGTCGCGAGCCCGTCGGCCAGGGAGATCGGGTTCGGGTAGTTCGTGCCGTCGTTGCCCACCGGGTAGCACGCGGTGTACTGGTTGGCGTTCGGCGGCGTGAAGCAGCCGTTGGCCGGGTTCGGCAGCGGCGTGTTCAGCCCGGCCTTGCCCGCGACCAGCGCCGCGGCCGCGGTGAAGATCTTGAACGACGAGCCCGCGCCGAACTTGTTGGCGGCGTCGGCCACGATGTTCGTCGAGCGCTGGCCCCTGCCAGGATCGTTGCCGTAGTCCCGGTTCGCGACCATCGCGAGCACCTGGTGCCCGTTCTGTCCCGGTTGGACGACGGCGAAGGTGTTGGCGACACCGTCCTGGGTGGTCGGCACGTTCGCGTCGACCGCGTCCTTGGTCACCTGGCTGACCTTCGGGTCCATCGTGGTCTTGATGACATAGCCGCCGGTGGCCAGCTGATCCGCGGTGAACCCGGCCTGCTCCAGATAGCTTTCGGCGTAGGCGCAGAAGAACCCGGCGTCCGGCGCGGCGCCCATGCAGCTTCCGGATGGGGTCACCGGTCCGTCCGGCAGCACCCCGAGCGGCTCGTTCTTCGCCGAGGCGCCGTAGTTCGCGGGCAGCAGGCCGCCGGACACCATGTCGTCGATGACCAGGTTACGGCGCTGGGTCGCCTCCGCGGGATGGGTGTAAGGGTTGAACATGCCGGGGTTGTTCACCATCCCGGCCAGCAAGGCGGCCTGGGAAACGGTCAGTTTGTCCGGAGTGGTCCCGAAATACGCTTTCGCAGCGGCGCCGACGCCGTAAACGGTTCCGCTGAATTCGACGACGTTGAGGTAGCCCGCGAGAATATCGTCCTTCGACATCTTCTGGCTCAGCTCGACCGCGATTTTCGCCTCGCGCAGTTTGCGGGCGATCGAATCCTCCTGATCGGCGAGCTGTGCCGCCTTGTCGTTCCGGTCGACGACGTTGATCAGGTAGTTCTTGACGTACTGCTGGGTGATCGTCGACGCGCCCTGGAGGTTCCCGCCCGCGCTGTCGTGCAGGGCCGCCCGCAGCATGCCCTGCGGATCGACGCCGCCCTCGGTGTAGAACCGGCGATCCTCCACGGACACGATCGCGGCCTTCATGGTGTCCGCGATCCCGGCCGCGGTCACCGGGAGCCGGTACTGGTCGTAGAGCGTGGCGATCGGATTGCCGTCCCGATCGGTCACCGTGGTCGTCAGCGGCGGGCTGCCGGTGGCGAGATCCGCGGAGATCGCGCCGACCGAGTCACTGACCTGATTGGACAGCAGCCCCGCGCCGAGCGCGACGGGCGCCAGCAGACCGGCGACGAGCACTCCGGCCAAAGCGCACAAACCGGCCAAAGTCACGGTACCCCGGCGACGCATCACGGAATCCACGATAAATACGGAGAGGTAAGAGCGCTGTTGCCTGTGAGGAATACAGCACCGAGGCAACGGGCGGCCGAAATGGACAAAGGGGCGGACGACGTCGTTTCACGAAATTCGTGGCGTACGGGGCGCCGCCTTTCCGTGCGTTTTTCCGGTGCTCGCGGCGGCGTGGCAGGCGCCAAGTCCCTCGGCCCTCGTGACGATCCTGCCCGCCTCGACGCGGACGGCGACCTCGGTCGCGTCGCTGACCGCGGGTACTCCGGCGGCCGCGGCGACGGCGCCGGTGGGGTCGTACACGACGCGCAACCGCGGCCGGTGTTCGGGCCGGAAGGCCTGGTGCAGGCAGCCGACCAGCTCGGCGAGGACGAGCCGGGCCAGCGGCATCAGTTCGGCGGGCTCGCCGGAGACCAGGACGGCGGTGACGTCCGCCCCCGGCGGCGCGGCGCGCACGGCCGCTTCGACGGCGGAAAGCCGATGCAGCCCGAGAATCGCCACCACGCCGTCGTCGGCGAGTGAAACAGCCTCGCCGCGTACCGCGTCCACAGTGGACGGCGGGGTCCACGGTTCGCTCGCGGGCTGCGCCGGGGGGACGACGGGCGGGGGAGCCCACCAGTCGCTCAGTTCGAGGTTCGCCAGCTGCTCGCAGGCGCTGACCACGTCGAACGGTTCGAGGAACCCGGGCGCGGCGGCGGACAGCTGACTCGCGCCCTGCAACGTCGTCAGCACCATCTCGGCGACACGCACCAGGCGGGCGGGTGGGGCGCCGGGCGGCACCTCCGGCGGGCGGACGCGTTCGAGCGCGAGGCTGAGCAGCAGCGCGTCGAGCTTCATCAGCTGCGTGAACGGCCGGCGGGTCTGCTCGTCGGCGAGCACCTCGGGGAGCACGTCGACATCGAGCCGGGCCGACGGGGCCTCGGCCAGCGGCAGCCGGGCGACCCAGGCACGTGCGAACGCGCCGAGTGCGTCGTGGGCGGTCAGGCCGCGTTCGGCGTGCGGTTGTTCCGGCGACCGCTCGGCGTCCTCGGCCAGGACGGCGAAGTACAGCGCGCGTTTGCCGGGGAAGTTGGAGTAGACGACGCCGCGGGTGAACCCGGCCCGTTCGGCGATGCGGTCGACCTTGGCCTCGCGGAAGCCGCGTTCGGCGAACTCGTCGCGCGCCGCGGCGAGCACCTTCGCGCGGTTGCGCTCCTGTAGCTCCGCCCTGCTGAGCCGGTTCATCGTCCTCCTCGATCGGGGCTGTTTGCCGTCCGTCCCGAAGCAAGATACCTTGACCATCGAGATGACAAGAACATCTGTTAACAACATCCGAACTGGAGGAGTCATGATCGGCGCCGAGCTGCCCGAGATCGACGTGTCCGGCGCGCAAGTGCTGCTCGACCCGTTCGCCGCGTACCGGGAGGCCAGGGAACGCGCCCCGCTGGCGCGGCTCCTGGTGCCCGGAATGGGCGAGATGTGGGCGGTCACCCGCCACGAGGAGGCCAGGGCGATGCTTGGCGACGCGCGCTTCGAGCTGAACTCCGGGAGCTACCTGACCCCGCCCGGCATCCCGGAGGACTGCACGGCCTACCTGCGGACGATGCAGGAGAAGGACGGCCCGGAGCACACCCGGCTGCGCGGGCTGGTGGCGCCCGCGTTCACGGCACGCCGGGCCCT
Source organism: Amycolatopsis sp. NPDC058986 (assembly GCF_042741125.1). Lineage (NCBI taxonomy): Bacteria > Bacillati > Actinomycetota > Actinomycetes > Pseudonocardiales > Pseudonocardiaceae > Amycolatopsis > Amycolatopsis sp. NPDC058986. The sequence continues at coordinate 234,808 of NZ_JBHYJW010000001.1, forward strand.
CGCCTTCCGGCCGAAGATGGAGCGGATCGTCGAAGCCCTGCTCGACACGCTGCCGGCGAGCGGGCCGGTGGATCTGCTGCGGGACTTCGCGAAGCCGTTGCCGATGGACGTGATCTGCGAGCTGGTCGGCGTCCCGGCTGCCGACCGTCCACAGTGGAGAGAATACGGCTCGATGGTCGCTTCGGGCTTCGGGAAGGGGTTCGTCGAGGCGATTCCCGCGATCATCGCGGATGCCAAGGCGATCGTGGCGCGGCGGCGGGTGGAACCGGCCGACGACCTGGTGTCGGAGCTGATCGGCGTCCAGGCCGAGGACGGCGATCGGCTGAGCGACGTCGAACTGGTCACCCTGGTCTGGCATCTGGTCCTCGCGGGCCAGACCCCGGCGAACCTCATCGCCAACGGTGTCGCGGCGCTCTTCGACCACCCGGAGCAGCTCGCCGCGCTGCGGGCGGACGACGGGCTCGCGGCGGGCGCGGTCGACGAGCTGATGCGCTGGTGCGGCCCGCAACTGCTGACCACGCCGCGGTTCCCGGCCGAAGACGTCGAGTTCGGCGGGACGGTGATTCCGGCAGGCACGGCGGTTACCGCGGCGATCGTGTCCGCGAACCGGGATCCGCGGGTGTTCGCCGATCCCGACCGGCTGGAGATCACCAGGGCGGGCGCGGCGGCGCACCTCGGCTTCGCGTACGGGCCGCATTTCTGCCTCGCCGCGGCGCTGGCCAGGGTGCAGGCCGAGGTGGCGCTCACCGGGCTGTTCCGGCGCTTCCCGAAGCTGGCGCCGGCAGCCGAGCCAAGCCGCACGCCGGACCCGGGGACCTGGCGGCTGGGAGCGCTGCCGGTGACGTTGTGAGGAGGGTCGGCTCCTCCCGTCGTTCGTAGGTTCCGAGGGGTGGCGGGGAAGTCGTAGGGTGCGCACCGCGGCGATCTTGTCTGGAGGTGGTGTGACGGGCGTTTCCCAGCGGGGGCTCCTCGACGACACCTCGCCGCCGAACTGCTTTTCGACCGGGCGCCACGGAAAGGCGATTCGGGCGGATTTCGGGCTCGGCGAGTCCGAAATCCGCCTGGCGGCAGGGTAATTCATGAATCGTTTCCCTGGCGGCGTCGAAGATGTCAAACAATGCTGGACGGAAACGGGGTCACCGCCGAAAAGTGCGTGCTAGCGTTCGCGAGGACCGATTATCCGATGGTGCCGCGGATTCGCCGCCGGTGCTCGTGAAGGGTGTGGAAATGAATTCCCAGAGGGTCGTGTTCGGGGTCGTGGGTGCGGGAATGGCGTTGTGCGGGGTGCTGGCCGCGGCACCGGTGGCCGTGGCGGGCGAGCACGAGGTGACGGCGGCGAGGGACAGCGGGCTGCCGAGCTACGAGCAGTGGCAGGCGGACGTCCGGAAGGTGATGGACCCGGCGATCCCGTACCTGAACGACCGCGTCGCCCAGGGTGGGAAGAAGCTCGCCATCGTGCTCGACATCGACAACACGTCGCTGGAGACCGAATACCACCGCGGCGCGCCGAACAAGCCGGTGCTCGCCTTCGCCAAGGCCGCCGCGGACAAGGGCGTGTCGGTGCTGGTCGCCACCGCCCGCAAGGAAAGCGGCAGGTCGGGCGCGCTCGCGGAGCTGAAGAAGGCCGGGTACCCGGCGATCACCGAGATCTGCCTGAAGAAGGACGAAAGCCACGCGGTGGACGTGAAGATCCGGTGCCGCAAGGAGTTCGTCTCCGAGGGATACACGCTGATCGCGAACGTCGGCAACCGGCCGGGCGACCTGGAGTACAAGAACTACGAGCGCGGGTTCAAGCTGCCCGACTACGACGGCCAGCTGTCCTGAACGTCGCTGACTTCGGCGCCGCGAGGGGGCGCCACGTCCCTTTGCCGCGAACGCTCCGTTCGAGACGTTGATCGTCGCGAACGGAGCGTTCGCGACAGGCAAGGCCGCCGCGGCGGTCAGGGTGCTCCGTCGCCCGCCAGCTCGCGCAGCACCTCGACCAGCGAGGCCACCGTGGGACGGCTTTGCGCGGACGCCCGCACGATCACCACGATGTGCCGCTCGAACGTCTCGGCCAGCGGCACGACGTCGACCCGCGACGGCCTGAGCCGCAGCATCAGCTCGGTCACCGGGCACACCCCCACCCCGGCCTCGACCAGCGCGAGGGAGGCGGCGGTGTCGGTGACTTCGTGGTGCACCACGGGTTCCACCCCGGCGCGGCGGCAGACCGTGCGGATCGCCCGGCCGTAGTGGCTGTGCGCGCCGGGCAGGATCCAGTTCAGCGATCCCGTGTCGGCGAGGCCGATCCGCTCCCGCCCGGCGAGTGTGCCCTCCGGGACCGCGAGGGAAAACCGTTCGCGGTAGAGGCGATCCAGGCGCAGCACCGGATCACGCGGGATCGGCGTGTCCGGGTAGTCGAGCCCGAGCGCGAGATCGACTCCGCCGGAGGCGACCGCGTCGTAGACCTCGTCCACGTCCATGTCCCGGCTGCGCACCGCCAGCGCGGGATGGCGGCGGGCGACCCCGGCCAGCGCGACCGGCAGGATCTCCGCGGCCGCCGTGGCGAACAGGCCGATCTCCAGTTCCCCGGCGATCACGCCCCTGGTCCGTTCGAGCGCCGCGACGGCCTCCGCCTCGACCGCGAGCATGCGTTCGGCGTGCCCGGCGAACGCGATCCCCGCGTCGGTCAGTTCGACCCGGCGGCCGACCCGGCGCAGCAACGGCACGCCCGCCGCCCGCTCCAACGCGCTGAGCTGCTGGGACACGCCGCCGGGCGTGTAGCCGAGCGCCTGGGCGACGGCGGTGACGGTGCCCCGGCGAGCCAGCTCCACCAGTGAGCGCACCTGCACACTCGTCCACTCCATCAAGGAAATCTAATAGATCGAGCGCAGAAACTGTGAGTGGACGTCAACGGTCGGTGACGGGCACCATCGGCCGGAGCGCGATCGGAAGGGGGACCCGCCGTTGCCGGTTTCAGCCGTCCCGCCGAGCGCCACCGTCGTGATCATCGGCGGTGGTGTGATCGGCACCAGCATCGCCTTCCACCTCGCCGAAGCCGGGGTCCGCGACGTCGTCCTCGTCGAACGCGCCGAGCTGGGCTCGGGCTCGACGTGCAAGGCCGCGGGCGGGGTGCGCGCGCAGTTCTCCGACGAACTCAACATCCAGCTCGGCGCCCGCAGCCTGGAGGCCTTCACCCGGTTCGGGCGGCGGCCGGGTCAGGAGATCGACCTGCACCGCGTCGGCTACCTGTTCCTTCTGTCCACATCGGACGATGTCGCGGCCTTCGAACGGGATGTCGCGCTGCAGAACGAACTCGGCGTCACCAGCCGGATGATCGACGTCGAACAGGCGCGGCGGCTCTCGCCGCTGATCGACACGGGCGGCCTGCTCGGCGCCGCGTTCTCCCCGGACGACGGGCACTGCACGCCGGAGTCGGTGGTACTCGGGTACGCGACGGCAGCGCGGCGCCTCGGCGCGACACTGCTTACCGGGACGTCGGTGGTCGGCATCGAAACCGAGGGCGACGAGGCGAGGACCGTCGTCACCGACCACGGACGTATCCGGACGGGCACCGTGATCTGCGCGGCGGGCGCGTGGTCGGCCGCGGTCGGCGAGCTGGCGGGCGTCGAGCTGCCGGTGACACCGGTGCGGCGGCAGGTGATGTTCACCGAACCACTGCCGGAACTGCCCGGAGCGGTCCCCTTCACCATCGACTTCGCGTCCTCGTTCTACTTCCACCGCGAGGGGCGCGGGCTGCTGCTCGGGATGTCCGATCCGAAGGAGGAGCCCGGGTTCCGGCTCGACTACTCCGACGACTGGCTGCCGCGGTTCGGCGCGGCCATGGCGCGCCGCGCGCCGGCGCTGGCCGACGTCGGGCTGCGGCCGGGCTGGGCGGGGTTGTACGAGGTCACGCCCGATCACAACGCGCTCATCGGCCGGGCCGCGAGCCCGTCGAACTTCCTTTACGCCACCGGGTTTTCCGGGCACGGTTTCCTGCAGGCACCCGCTGTCGGCGAGGTGCTGCGCGACCTGTGTCTCGGCAGGGAGCCGTTCCTGGACGTCGGCCCGCTGAGCGCGTCGCGCTTCGCCGGGGGCGCGCTGACCCGGCCCGAAGCCCATATCGTCTGAACCAGGAGCGCCGCTCCGGAAAGGATTCCCATGCCCGACACCACTTTGCCGAGCACCGCCGAGCTGCGGGACCGGGCGCGTGCCGCACTGGAGCGGGTCGGTGTCACGCTCGTCGAAGGCGATGGCTTCGCCGCGCGGACGCCGATCACCGGCGAGGACCTGTTCAGGCTGAAGGCGACCACCGCCGAGGAGGCCGACGACGTCGTCGCCGCGGCGGCCGAAGCGTTCCGGTCCTGGCGGACCACTCCGCCACCGGCACGCGGCGAACTGGTCCGGCGGCTGGGTGACCTGCTGCGCGAGCACAAGAGCGAACTGGCCGACCTGATCACGATCGAGGCGGGCAAGATCCGGTCCGAGGCACTCGGCGAGGTCCAGGAGATGATCGACATCTGCGACTTCGCGCTCGGCCTGTCCCGCCAGCTCTACGGCCGCACGATCGCGTCGGAGCGGCCCGGCCACCGGCTCGCCGAGACCTGGCATCCGCTCGGCGTCGTCGGCGTCATCTCGGCGTTCAACTTCCCGGCCGCGGTGTGGTCGTGGAACACCGCGATCGCCCTGGTCTGCGGGGACACCGTGGTGTGGAAGCCGTCGGAGCTGACCCCGTTGATCTCGCTCGCGTCGTCCCGGCTGCTGGAGCGGGCCGCCGAGGACGCCGGCGTTCCGCGGGACGTGCATCGGCTGCTGCTCGGCGACCGGGCCCTCGGCGAACGGCTCGTCGGCGATTCCCGGGTCGCGCTGGTCAGCGCCACCGGTTCGACGCGGATGGGCAGGGAGGTCGGCCCGCGGGTCGCGGCGCGGTTCGGGCGGTCGCTGCTCGAACTCGGCGGGAACAACGCGACGATCGTCGCGCCATCGGCCGATCTCGATCTCGTGACCCACGGCGTCGTCTTCGCCGCCGCGGGCACCGCCGGACAGCGGTGTACCACGCTGCGCCGCCTGATTGTGCAAGACGACATCGCCGAGGAGCTGGTGACCCGGCTGGCCGCGGCGTACGAAAAACTGCCCATCGGCAACCCGTTCGACGACACCACGCTCGTCGGCCCGCTGATTTCCGTTCCGGCGCACGAGAAGATGCGCGACGCGCTTTCCCGGGCACAGGCCGAAAACGGCGAGATCCTCGCCGGGGGCAGGCGGCGGCTCGCGGAGGTCGCGCCGGACGCCGCCTACGTCGAACCGGCGATTGTGCGGATGCCCGGCCAGACCGGCGTTGTCCGCGAGGAGACCTTCGCGCCGATCCTGTACGTCCTGACCTACGACACGTTCGAGGAGGCGATCGCGCTCCACAACGACGTCCCGCAGGGCCTGTCGTCGTCGATCTTCACGCGGGACCAGCAGGAGGCCGAGCGGTTCCTCGCCTCGGACGGTTCCGACTGCGGTATCGCGAACGTCAACATCGGGACCTCGGGGGCGGAGATCGGCGGTGCGTTCGGCGGGGAAAAGGAAACCGGCGGTGGCCGCGAATCCGGCTCCGACGCCTGGCGGGCGTACATGCGCCGGGCGACCAACACCGTGAACTACTCGGGCGGCCTGACCCTGGCGCAGAACGTCAGCTTCCTCTGAGCAGCCCGCTGACACCGGGCGGGAGCGAGCACGTCAAGGTGCGGTAAAGGAACCTTTACTTTTCGCTTCGCGTTGTGGGGGTATGCGTGAGCCGACCACGATCGAACTGGACGGCCGTGACCTGCTCGTCGTGGCCGGGCTACCCGGAGCGGGCAAGACCACGATGCTGCGGCACGCCGCGGGTGAGCTGCCGGTGCTCGACTCCGACCAGGTGCGCCTGAGACTCCGAGAGGTGCTGCCCGGCTCGGTGGCCTATCGCTGGTACCGGCCGCTGGTGCACGCGGGCCACCGGGTGCGGGTCGTCGGGCGGGCGGCGTTGGCCGGCGGCCCGGTCGTCGTGCACGAGCCGGCCACCCGGGCTTCGACGAGGGCGCTGCTGGCCGCGCTCGGCAGGCTGACCGGGCGGCGGGTCCGCCTGCTCTGGCTGGACGCCACCGCCGACGAGGCGCTGGCCGGTCAGCGCGACCGCGGCCGCCTGATCCGGGAACGATCCTTCGCGCGGCATGTCCGGCGGGCGGCCAAGACCCGCGCGGCGCTGCTCTCCGGCAGTGTGCCGCGGGGCTGGCACAGTGCGCGTGTCATCACCCGTTCGGCGGCAACGGCGACGCGGCTGGTCGAGCGGGCGCCTGTTGTCCACAATGGACGTTCCGGGGCTAGGAACAGGCGGAGTCCGGCGTGATGACGCCGTAGTGCGCGGCGAGTGCGGCGTAGGCGGGGCCACGCCGCCGGGGCGCCCTGTCGATCAGGCGGCGCAGGGTACCCGCCCCGAGCGGCTGATAGCGGACCCAGTCCGGCGCGAGGTCCCGCGCTTCGGCAAGCCACCCGACCGCCTCCTTGTCGCGGTGCAGTTCGGCGGCGGCCGCGGCCAGGAACAACCGGTGCCCGGCCTCCCAGAACGCCGGGACGTCGCCGGACGTTTCGGGGACGGCGTCGGCGAGATGGAGCGCTTTCTCGGGGTCACCCGACCGGACCGCGCAGTCGACGCGGTGCAACGCCGCCACCCGGGGGCCGAAGATCGCCGCCTCCGTCGCGGTGTCGCCGCGGGAACGTGTGGCGGCGGCGTTCGCGGTCACGAGCAGATCCTCGGCGCGGTGCGGGGCGCCGGCGGTGAGCGCCGCGGTCGCGGCATTGAACAGCAGATTGCCGAACACGCCCGCACGCACCGGATCGCGGTCGAGCATGCGGGGCTCGATCGCGGCCGCGGCGGTGGTGGCCACCCGCTCGGCGTCACCGGCGCGGCCCTGCCGGACCAGCGTCCAGGCCAGGTACCGCAGGGAAATCGCCGTTTCGACGTCGGGCGCGTCGGATTCCCTCGCCGCCGTCACGGCCTTCGCCGCCGACGAGTAGGCGAGGTCGTCGAAGCCGAGCCTGCCCGCTATGCCCGCGCCCAGCCGGTAGGCGGTGGACAGCACGCGGTGCGCCCCGGCGCGTTCGTCGTCGGCGGTGTCCCGGACGACGCGACGGGCGTCGGTCAGCACGGCAGGCAGCGCGTGCAGGAGCTGCCCGTGCAGGCCGTCGACGTAGGCGCGCCACGCCGCGTGGGCACTCGCCGTCAGTTCGGGCAGCGAGAGCAGCTCGGTGGTGTCGGCGAAGTCGTCGAGCCCGGGGACGTGGGAATCCGTGTTGATCGCGCGTCGCAGCGGGGTGATGTCGACGTCGCGGGAATGCGGCGCGGTGAGGTTGCCCAGCAGCGCGTCGACGGACACGCCGAGCGCGGCGGCGAGCTTGCGCAGGGTGGCTGGCCTGCTGGTCTTGCGGGTGCCCTGCTCGATCCTGGCGACCGTGTCGACCCCGACCGACGCCGCTTCCGCGAGCTGTTCTTGCGACATATCCCTCGCCTTGCGGAAACGGGCGAGATTTTCCGCCAGTGAAGCGGTTGTCGTCATTTCTTCCTCCGGCGGTGCGCGGCAGGAGGACGACCCTATCGCTGTGCGCGCACCCCGTTGTCGCAGATGGCCAAAGTTCGAGTGTGGGCCGCTTCGAGTGCGATGGCCAGACGGCGAGCGAGTGACGGTTTGAGCCGGGTGGCGGCATCCGCGAGCGAAACGAGCTCCGCGGACAGTATTTCCGGATCGGTGATCTCGAGCGCTTTGACCTCGGCCTCGGAAATGGTGCCGCCGTCGAAGATGAAAGCGAGACCTTCCGGCATCCGGTCGCTGGTGGGCATGTAGTCGATGACCAGCAGATCGCCCGGAGTGGCGGTGACGCCCAGTTCCTCGCCGACTTCGCGGGCCGCCGTCCGCCACGGCGATTCCTCGGCCTCGCACGCGCCGCCGGGAATGTCCCAGTGCGGTTTGTAGGAGGGCTCGACCAGCAGCACCCGGTCCGCGTCGTCGTAGTAGAGGACTCCCGCGGACATTCGCTTCCGGTTCAGCGAACGGACGTACTCGTCGAACGGCAGGAGGTCCACGTCGCCGAGGCTACCGCCGGAAGACCCGATCGGGTGCTCTATGCCTCCGACGCACAGATCACTTTCCGATGCCGGGCCAATTGATGGTCACAGGCAGTGTTTCTTGTCATCACTCTGCGCCAGAGTTGCTCGTATGATGACACGAAGAGAGCACTTCGGGAGCTGCCCGGGAGGCCGGGCGTGACAGACCAGTGGCGTGTCTCGGATTTCAAGAACTCGGGGGCTCCGCCGGTGGAGACGGACCCCGAACTGTTGCGCAAGCTCGCCGAGGACCGTGCGCGGGCGGCCGAAGCCGCCCGGCCGAGCGGCGAGACCGGCCGATGAGCGCGCTGATCTACCTCAACCTCGACGCCGTCCATCCCGTCATCGACGGCCGCTGGCATCGTGCCCGGCTGACCAGCGTCCCCCGGCCGGGCGAACAGATCACGATGCTGTGCGGTGTCACCGCGGACGCGGAGTTCGAAGGGCCGAGGGAGCACGAGGTCCACGGGGTGCCGAAACAGTGCTGGGACTGCGATCTCGTGTACCGGCGTGAACACGGCATCGACGTACTCCCGCAGCATCCGGGCATCCCGCGGGCCGAGCCGGGCCGGGGCGCCCGGCGGAGAAGAAGCGAATCCCGGTCACGGTGACCGGCGGGTCGGGCCGGTGACGCGCCGGCTCGTGCCATGATCGACCGCTGTCAGTGGTGTGCGGTGACATCAGCGGTCCGATGGTGCGAGTCTGGAGACGTTCGGTATGGCTACGACCCGTGGGTCCGGCGCGCGTGGCGGCACGGCGCAGCCGGAGCTCAACAGCGGGATCCTCCCGGGGAACGTGCACGCCGACGACTGGGTGATGTTCACGCTCTCGGTGGTTTCGGTCGGCCTGCTGGGCTTCATGCTGCTCAGCCCGCCTTCCTACCGCGTCGGGATGGTGATCTTCTACGTCGACTGCGGCGTGTGCGCGGTGTTCTTCCTCGAATTCCTGTGGCGCTGGCGCAAACGCGGCTGGGACGTGCGGTTCCTGGTCCGCAACTGGTACGAGCTGTTCGCGATGATCCCCGTGGCGCATCCGGCGATGAGCGCGCACCGGTTCGTCGTGGTCGTGCTGCTGCTCGTCCGCATCGGCCGCGCCGCCGACCGGGCGCTCGGCGAGCAGTTCACCTACCGGCTCGTGGACAAGCTGTCCGAGCCGATCGTGCAGGCCATCAAGAAGCCCGTGACGATCGCGGTGCTCGACGAGGTGGTCAAGGTGCTGGAGACCGGGAACTATCCGGAGAACCTCGCCAAGTCGCTCAGCGAGAACCGGGCCGAGCTGCAGGCCATCATCCGGGAGAAGCTGAGTGAGGACCCGCAGCTGGGCAAGCTGCGGCGGCTGCCCTTCCACGACGAGATCGTGCGCAGCGCGGTGGACACCTCGTTCCGTGTGATCCTCGAGGTGCTGCTGGACCCGAGGATCGACGACTTCTTCTCGGCGGTCGTGCGCGACAACCGCGAACAGATCCGGCGAGCCGTGGAACTGGGCCTCAACGAGGAGGATTCCGCGGAGAAGGAGCGGTTGCTGCGGGTGCGGACGCAGCGTTCGGCGGGCCGGGAGTTCGACGAGCAGCACCGCGGGCCCGGGGCGTGACGCGGTCGCGTGTCATCGGGAATTCATCCGCCGTCGGCAGGATCCGGGTGAACGTCGGTCACCTGGAAGGAAACGATGGTCCAGCAGCGTATGCGGTTCTTACCCGGGCTCGTGGCGGTCGCCCTGCTCACCGGATGCGGACCGGAGGCCGTGGACGGCGCCCCGGCTCCCGCCCCGGCCACCACGGAAAGCAGGCCGGTCGACTCGGCGGCGATGGCGCCCACGCTCCGTGAGGGTGAGAACGTCACCTTCCGCTCGGTGGTGCCGGGCACGTATCGCGCTCATCCCGGGGACATCGTGCTGTTCGCCCCGCCGCCCGCCTGGCGGGTGGGCGACGGGCACCGGATGATGCTGCGTGTCGTCGCGTCCGGCGGCCAGACCGTGGTGTGCTGCGACCCGGCGGATCACATGCTGGTCGACGGCACGCCGCTGGACGAACCGTATGTCCACGCGAAGCCGGGCGAGGCCGACGGCGGGCAGCGGCGGTTCGGCCCGGTCATGATCCCGGAGAACAGCCTGTGGCTGCTGGGTGACAACCGCGCCGAAGCGGCGGACTCGCGGGTCCGGGGTGCGGGCGGGCCGCGTGGCGCGGTCCCCGCCGGGAACGTCATCGGCGTCCTGGACCCACCGCGGTAGGCAGCGCCTATTCCGGCGGCCGCGCCTGGCCCGCGGCGCGGCGGAGTTCGGTGGCGAGGACGGCGGCCTGGGTGCGGCGCTGCATGCCGAGTTTGCCGAGCAGGCGGGAGACGTAGTTCTTGACGGTCTTCTCGGCCAGGAAGAGGCGCTCGCCGATCTCGCGGTTGGTGAGTCCCTCGCCGATGAGGTCGAACACGGCGCGTTCCTGCTCGGACAGGGCGGCGACGGGGTCGCTGGTGTCGCGTTCCTTGCGGATGCGGTTGAGCAGCGCGGCGGTGGTGCGGCTGTCGAGCAGCGAGCCGCCGGAGGCGACGGTGCGGATGGCGGAGACGAGGTCGTTTCCGAGTACCTGCTTGAGCACGAAGCCCGCGGCGCCGGCCATGATCGCGTTGAACAGGGCCTCGTCGTCCGCGTAGGACGTGAGCATCAGGCAGCGCAGGCCCGGCACGGTGGAGAGCAGTTCGCGGCACAGTTCGACGCCGTTGCCGTCGGGCAGGCGGACGTCCAGGACCGCGACGTCGGTGTCGCTGCCGGGAATCCGGGTCAGCGCTTCGGCCGCGGAAGCGGCTTCTCCGGCGATCTCCAGGTCGGGCTCGCTGCCGAGCAGGTCGGCCAGGCCACGCCGGACGATTTCGTGATCGTCGACCAGGAACACCCGGGTCACCACGCACCACCTCCAAGCAACGGACGTCGCGCCATGACGGTACTCGCCCGGAAGCACGCTGAGCCCGGCGACAAAGTCACCGGGCGAAGGGACTTCGTGCCCTAGCGGCGACGGCCGTCGCCGCCACCGGCGCCGCGGTCGTGCGATCCCCGCGGAGTTCGTGTTCCTCTTGACCTCGGGTCCTGTGATATCCGCTTTTCCTGCGGGATCGCACGGGCCGGTGTTCCGGAGTTCCGGGGATTCACGGTACCCCGCGGAAAATTCGCCGGGAATTCCGGAATACGAGAGCGCGGGGCCCGGTGAAAATCTCAGGCGCGCGAGGCGGCCTCGATGGTCGGTTAATTCCCTCCCTTCGAAGGTGTCCGGGTTTTTCGAACCCTGCAATCCTGTGGCCGCCGGACGAATGCACCGCTCCCCACCGAACGTCCGGTGCGTGGCTGTCTCGCTTGTGTCGGTTGTCCGTTTAGGGCACTTGATTACGTATGGAGGGAATCGCTGTGCGCAGAATCCTGTTGGCAGCACTCGGCGCGTGCGCCGTGGTGTTCGCACTCGCCGTCCCGGCGTCGGCGTCGTCGTCGCCGGACACCGCCCAGCCGTCCATCATCGGCGGCGGTGACGCCACCGAAACGTATTCGTTCATGGTGGCGTTGAGCAACGGCTGCGGTGGCAGTCTCGTCGCTCCGCAGTGGATCGTGACCGCCCACCACTGTGGAAGCGCTTCCCAGGGGCGCATCGGCTCCACTCAGCACAGTTCCGGCGGCGAGGTCGGCCGGATCGACCGCACCATCACCAACCCGGGTACCGACCTGACCCTGATGCACCTTTCGCAGCCCGCCCGGTCGGCCCCGGTCCGGATGGCCGACAGCAACCCCGCGCCGGGCACCAGCGCCCGTCTGCTCGGCTGGGGCTGCCTGAGCTGGCCCAGCTGCCAGACTCCGGAGACGCTGCAGGAAATCGACCTCACCGTTCTCGACAGCGGTTCGTGTGCCGAGGGTGGCGGCGGCGCCGAGGACGTCTGCATTTCCGGGGACTACGCGCATTCCGCCTGTCACGGTGACTCCGGCGGTCCGGCGGTCGTCGGCTCCTCGGGCAATTGGACGCTCGTGGGCGAGACCCACGGGCCGGGCGACAACGGGGGCGAGTGCGCGACGAGCACGCTCTACACCGGCATCGCCCAGTACCGCTCGTGGATCGACGGGCAGATCGGCGGTTTCGCGGGAGGCACGCGATGAACCGGCGTCGTTTCGCCTACGCCGCGACCGGTCTGGCGGCCGTCCTGCTCCCGCTCTCGGGCGTCCAGGCGGCGACCGCCGCCGAAGCCTCGCCGCTGGTGGTGAACCTGTACTACGACGCCTCGGACGCACCCGACTACCAGGCCGAGGCCACCCAGGCCGCGGCGAACTGGAACGGCGCGGTGCACAACGTGCATCTCGACGCGGGCGGCGCCGCCACGATCCTGATCCACGAGGTGACCGGCGGCGGTTCGTACACGCAGACCGACGGGCACGGCAGGGGCGACATCTACATCGACACCGAGCAGGTGGCCGAGGGCAACGATCCCACCCGGATCCTCGCCCACGAGATCGGGCACAACCTCGGTCTTCCCGATCACTACACCGGTCCCTGTTCCGAGCTGATGTCCGGCCACGGGCCAGGGATCTCCTGCAAGAACGCGATTCCCGACGCGCGGGAACGCGCGCAGGTCGACGAGAACTTCGCCAACGGATTCGCCGCCGCGGCGGCCAACGGCATGCGCGTCTACCGCTGAACCGCACCGCTCGACGGCGCCGTCCGTACCGGACATCGGGTACGGGCGGCGCCCTCGTTTCCCGGCCCGGCCAATCCGCGTCCGGCATCCGTGACGAATGTCCGGTGGAGGTGTCGGTCCGGCGGGGGCCGATGCGGGCGGTGAGGACGAGCATGGGTGAGCGCGTGGGATTTTCCGCGCCCGGAAACGGTGAACGGACGGCGGGCACCGAGCTCGCGGAGCTGGTGCAGCGGGTCGGCGCCGGGGACGAGGCCGCGTTTTCGCGACTGTACGACGCGGTGTCGGGCGCGGTGTTCGGGCTGGCCGTACGGGTGATGCGGGATCGGGCGCAGGCCGAGGAGGTGGCGCAGGAGGCGCTGGTGGACGTCTGGCGCCGCGCGGCGCGGTACTCGCCGGAGCGGGGGAACGTCATGGCGTGGGTGCTGATGATCACCCACCGGCGGGCGGTGGACCGGCTGCGTTCGGAGTCCGCGGCGGACGAGCGCGAGGAGCGCGCCGGTGTGCTCGACCGGCAACGGCCGTTCGATTCGGTGACCGAGTCGGTGCTGGCGAACCTCGAACGCGAGCGGGTGCGGGGCTGTCTGTCGGCGCTGACCGGGTTGCAACGGGAGTCGATCGTGCTGGCCTACTTCAACGGCTACACCTACGCCGAGGTCGCCGAAGTGCTCCGCGCCCCGGCCGGGACGGTGAAGACACGGATCCGCGACGGGTTGATCCGGCTGCGGGACTGCCTGGGGGTGGGACGATGAACGCCGACGTCCACACCTTGACCGGCGCGTACGCGCTCGACGCCGTCTCGGAGACCGAACGGATCGCCTTCGAGCGGCACCTCGCCGACTGTGCGACGTGCCGTCAGGAGGTCTTCGAACTCAGGGAAACCGCCGCACGGCTGGGTGTGGCGTCGGTGGTGGACCCACCGGCCCTGCTGCGTGCGGCCGTGCTCGACGGGATCGCCCGGACGCGGCAGCGGCCGCCGATCGTGACGGCCGAGGACGGCAGGTCCGCGCGGCGGTGGCGGCGCTGGGCCATCGCGGCCGCGGCGGCGGTCGTCGCCGGGGTCGTCATGGCGGGACCGGGGCAGACGCCGGATCCCGCAGAGCGGTACGAGGCGGCGGTCGGCAGCGTGCTCACCGCGCCCGACGCCGTCACCCTGCACGGCACCGGGTCGGGGGCGGGCACGCGGGTCGTGGTTTCGCGAGCGCGAGGTGAGATCGTCGTGCTGGCGGCGGGGCTGCCCGCGCTCGATCCGGCCCGGGTGTACCAGGTGTGGCTGATCGGCCAGGACGGTCCGCGTTCGGCCGGCCTGCTGACCGGGCAACAGGCCCCTCCGGTACTCGCGGCGATACCTCAGGGAGCCGACCGGGTGGGGATCACCGTCGAGCCCACCGGTGGCTCGGCGCGTCCGACCACTCCGGCCGTCACGATGATTTCCCTTGTCTGACACGGATTACGTCTAGATATCCACAAAGGACATAAGATCACCCGTATGGGTGGCAATCCTTTTCGGGCGCGCCAACGAATTACTCACAGCACGATCCACTACAGGGCAGTGCATCGCACAGTGGAGGGATTCACGTGAAGATTCGTCTCGCCGGGACCGCGGTCGCCGTCGCCGGTGTTTTCTCGGTCGCCGCCTGCGGCGGTGGAAGCGCTTCCCCGGGCAGCGGTTCGAGTGCTCCCGCTCCGTCGAATCCGGCGAGCGCGCCTGCGGCGGCCGCCGGTGTCACCACGAACGCCGACGTGTTCGGCCCGGCGTGTTCCCAGCTGCCACAAGGGAACGCGCCCGGCAGCCTGGACTCGATGGGGCCGATGCCGGTGGCGAGCGCGGCGTCGACGAACCCGTTGCTGACCAAGCTGGTCGCGGCGGTGAAGGCGACCAACCTGGTCGACACGCTCAACAGTCAGCAGGCGATCACCGTGTTCGCCCCGGCGGATCCGGCGTTCGCCGCGCTGGGCGACGCGAAGTTCAAGGAACTGGCGGCGAGCCCGGACAAACTGGCCCCCATCCTGCAGTACCACGTCTCCGGGAAACGCTACGACGCCAAGGGACTCGCCGCGGCGGGCAGTGTCACCTCCCTCGACAGCACGGGAGGGCCACTGAAGATCGAGGGTTCCGGCGAGACCATGACGGTCAACGGCGCCAAGATCCTCTGCGGGAACATTCCGACCCGGAACGCCACCGTTTTCGTCATCGACAAGGTCCTCGCCCCGGGGACGAACAAGTAATCCGTCGCGCGGAAAGGAGAAGTCATGACGAACGCGCCGCGTTCCCTGCTCACCGCGCGAGCCGCCGCACAGATCGTCGCGGTGGGAGTGGGTTCGGTCTTCCTGCTCGTCGGGATCCTGGGATTCGTCCCCGGTGTCACGACCGGAATGGACGGCTTCACGATGTTCGGGCATCACTCGACGGCGTTGCTGCTGGGCGTGTTCTCGGTTTCGGGCCTGCACAACGTCGTGCACCTGCTCTTCGGCGTCGCCGGACTGGCGCTGGCCCGCAGTGCGGGCGGGGCCAGGGGCTTCCTGCTCGGCGGGGGAGCGGTCTACCTCGTGCTGTGGTTGTTCGGCCTGATCGTCGATCAGGGCAGTGCCGCCAACTTCGTCCCGGTCAACACCGCGGACAACTGGCTGCATCTCGCTCTCGGTGTCGTGATGATCGCGCTCGGTGTGCTCACCCGGCAGCGGGTGGCGAGCACGCGGTGATCGCCGGGCGGCCCGGTCCGGCGAACGGGTCGGGCCGCCGTGGCGCTCGGGCGGATGTTCATCGGCGGCCTCGTGTTCGGGGCCGCCATGTGGTATCCCGGGAGTCGTCGACGATGACGGGCTGAACCGGGGGCCGCGATGGCTTGGGCACGGGAACCGACCGAGCCGGAACGGGTCGAGATCACCCGGAAGGCCGCACGTGCCCGCGTCGAACTCGGGCTTCGGCGTTACGCCTCCCCGCGCCGTGTCGTCCGGGCGGTCGCGAAGCGGATTTCCCGACGCCGCACCACTTGTCTCGGTGAGGACGAGCTCGTCGCGGAGGCCACGGCGCTCGGATACCTGCTCGGCGAGCAGTGGCGGTTGAAGCTCGGCTGGCGGTGGCGGTACGTCACCGACGGTGCCTGGCAGGGCTTCGCGGTCACCACAGCGGACGAACAGCTCGTCTATCCGTGTGTCAGCCGGGTGATGACGATGCTCGCCGACCAGAACGAGGAAGTGAACGTGGTGACCGTGTTCAAGATGGTCGCCGCGGGCAACATGCCGCCAGCCCGCCCGTCCGGCTTCCAGTGGCTGAGCTGAGCCTCGCGCTTCCGTCCACTTCGGACACCGCGATCGGCGTCATCCGGCGGCGTACTGGGCCACGCCGTCGCCGAACGACCAGTCGATCGGCTCGTTCTCGGTCAGCCGGACGAACACGTTCCGCGGCTCGGTGCCCGCGTACTCCTCGGCGAGTTCGGCGATCCGGCGGTACAGCGCCTGTTTCTGCGCGGGCGTGCGCCCTCGCCGCATGGTGATCGAGACGAACACGAGGTCGTCGTCGCGGCGGATGCCGAGGTAACCGTCGTCGTAGCGCAGCGTGCCGCGGGTGCCGTCGTGACTGGTGAGGACCTGGAACCGGTCGTCGGCCGGGATGTCGATCGTCTCGGTCATCGCCTCGTGCACGGCGCGGCCGAGCGCGTCGAGCCGGGCGGTGTCCGCCTTGAGCGCGTCGATGCGGACGAAAGGCATGGCGGTGTTCTCCTTCG
The DNA here is from genome assembly GCF_042741125.1 of Amycolatopsis sp. NPDC058986. Taxonomy (NCBI): domain Bacteria; kingdom Bacillati; phylum Actinomycetota; class Actinomycetes; order Pseudonocardiales; family Pseudonocardiaceae; genus Amycolatopsis; species Amycolatopsis sp. NPDC058986. Next base: position 251,292 of record NZ_JBHYJW010000001.1, read on the forward strand.
GTGGGGTGGGGGATCAGCGGGCGAGCAGGCCGAGGGCGCCGTCGACGGCCTTGGCGTACACCGTGGCCGAACCGGCGGCGCGGGCCAGGACGTAACCGCCCTGCAGTACGGCGACGAGTGCGGTGGCCGTCGCGGCCGGATCGAGTGCGACGTCGAGTTCGCCGTTCTCCCGGCCTTCGGCGAGAAGCGCGGCCAGTTTGCCGGTGAGCCAGGCGAAGGTCTCTTCGACCGGCTTGCGCAGTTCGGGATCCGCCATGACGTCGGGGTCCTGGGTGAGACGTCCGACCGGGCAGCCCTTCAGCGCGTCCCGTTCCCGCCGCAGGTAGGCGGTGACCCGGTCGAGCACGGGGCCAGGACCGTCGAGTTCGGCCTCGGCCCTGGCCCGCAGATCCGCCGCGCTCCGGTCGATGGCGGCCAGCGCGAGGTCGGGCTTGCCCTGGAAGTGGTGGTACATGCTGCCCTGCCCCGCGCCGGACCGCTCCTGGATCGCCTTCGGGCTGGTGCCCACGTAACCGCGTTCCCACAGCAGTGCGCGCGTGCTCTCGATGAGCCGCTCCCTCGTGTCCATGCCCTCAGTATACATACTAGTAGGTACAGGCCGGAGGGCGTCGGCCTGGGGGTATCCATCGGCCTTGTCGGGACACCCGATCTTTGTGTTTCCCAGCGCCCGGTTCCGCTGCCTAGCGTGGGGACAGGCCCGGAAATTCGCCGGGTGCAAGGGAAAAAGGAGCGGATCGATGACGGAACACACATTGCGGGGCAAGGTCGCGGTGATCGCCGGGGGTGCGAAGAACCTGGGCGGGCTGACGAGCACGACGTTCGCGGACGCCGGTGCGAAGATCGTGATCCACTACCACGGCGACGGTTCCGAAGCGGACGCCGAGAAGACCGCCGACGCGGTGCGCGCCGCGGGTTCGCAGGCGGTCACCGTGCAGGCGGATCTGACGCGGGTCGGGGAGGTGCGGCGGCTGTTCGACGCCGCGGTCGACGAGTTCGGCGGCGTCGACGTGGCGGTGAACACGGCCGGGATGGTGCTGCGCAAGCCGATCCTGGAGACCACCGAGGACGAGTACGACACGATGCTGGCGATCAACGCCAAGGCCGCGTACTTCTTCCTTCAGGAGGCGGGCCGCAGGCTCAACGACCACGGCAAGATCATCAGCCTGGCCACCTCCCTGCTGGCCGCCTACACCGACGGCTACTCCACCTACGCCGGCGGCAAGGCACCGCTGGAGCACTTCACCCGCGCGGCGTCCAAGGAGTTCGCGGCACGCGGGATCTCGGTCACGAACGTCGCCCCCGGGCCGATGGACACCCCGTTCTTCTACCCGCAGGAGACCCCCGAACGGGTGGAGTTCCACAAGTCCCAGGCGCTGGGCAACCAGCTCACCAGGATCGAGGACATCGTGCCGCTGATCCGGTTCCTGGCCACCGACGGCTGGTGGATCACCGGTCAGACGATCTTCGCCAACGGCGGTTACACCACCCGCTGACCACGCCACGCGGCGCCGGATGGGTGATGATCGACGGGTCGTCCGGCGCACGAGAAGGAGCAGGAAATGACGCAGCAACCGACGAACCCGGTCGTCAAGGCGTTCGTGACCGCGATCAACGCCGGGGACAGGGCCGCGTTCGACGCCCTGCTGACCGACGACGCGAGCATGTCCGACGACGGCTCGGACCGGGATCTGGCCGCGTGGGTGGACAAGGAGATCTTCTCCGCGGACGGGCGGATGGCCGTCGAGTCCGAAGAGGACGGTGGAATGGCACTGGTGGCCACGTTCACGAACTCGACGTGGGGCGCGATGCGGACGCGCTGGCGGTTCACCGTGCGGGACGGCAGGATCGCCCGGTTCGACACCGGGCAGGCTTGACCCCGCCGCCCGGCGGGCGAGCGGAACGCGCGGGAGGGTGAGATGGGCTTGGATCTGCGCAAGCTGGACCATCTGATCGCCGTGGCCGAGGAAGGCAGTTTCACCCGCGCCGCCGCGCGTCTGCACCTTTCCCAGCAGGCGCTGAGCACCTCGATCCGCACCCTCGAACGCGAGGTCGGCGTTCCGCTGCTGGACCGCGACGCCACCGGCGTCACCGCGCTGCCCGCCGGGCTGGCCCTGATCGAGGACGCCCGTGTGCTGCACGGCGTCGCCCGGTCCGCCGTCCGGCGGGCGCGGCGGATCGGCCGGGGAGAGGCCGCGACGCTGCGGATCGGGCACACCCCGGCGGTGACCGGCGAGGAGGTCACCGCGTTGCTCCGGACCGTGCTCGTGGAACTGCCCGACTTGCGCACCGAGGTGAACCAGCGGTATCCCGGCCAGCTCGTCGAACAGCTTCTCGGTGGCGAGCTGGAGATCGGGCTGTGCCGGGGAACGCGGCCGCCGCACGGGCTGACGCGCACCACGCTGGCCAGGCACCGGCTGGCGATAGCCGTCGACGCGGACCATCCGCTCGCCGGCCGGGACCACGTCGACCTGCCCGAACTCGCCGGCGAGCAGCTCGTGGTGTGGGGCGAACCCGGCCGGTCCGGCTACACCGATCTCCTGCTCGACCACTGCCGCGGGGCCGGGTTCGAACCGCGCGTCACCCGGAACCCGATCCAGGGCACCCCGCCGGTCACCGCCGTGCTCGGCACCCGGCACGTCGCCTTCGTGACGGCGCGGCCCGGCACTGTCGCGGATGGGCGCGTACACGTCCTCGAGGTGCGGCCCGCGATCCACGCGCCGCTGCACGCACTGTGGAATCCGCACACAAGCAGCGAGATCCGCGACGAATTCCTCGCCTCCAACGGTCAGTGACGGCGGTCGTCGTCCAGATCGGTCGAGGTGATGGTGGCAGGCCAGGGTCGCGCGGAAGAATGCGCACCGATGCCATCCGGGCGGAAGGTGAGCGATCGTGAGTTCCCGCGACCAGACCGAAACGGAAACGCGCCTGCAGCGGAGGGATCGGTGGTCGCGGTGGCAAGGCGAGCGTCGTGCCCAGATTTTGACGGCCGCGCGGGAGGTGTTCCTGGCAGACGGCTATCACGCCGCGCCCATGGACGAGATCGCCGCACTGGCCGGTATCACCAAGCCGGTGCTGTACCGCCACTTCGAGGGCAAGCTCGAGATGTACCTGGAACTGCTGAACGTGGTCGGTGACCACCTGGTCGAGACCGTCGGCACGGTGCTGGCGGCCACGGCGGGCGGCGCCGAAGAACGGGTGCGCGCGGTTACGCACGCATACCTCGAATTCGCCACCGGGGGCGACGGGGCAGGGCGGCTGCTGCTCGATTCCGACGTGCGCGGGGAACCTGCGGTACAAGAGGTACTTCGCCGCGTGGAGCGGGAAGTCGCCGAGGTGGTCATCGACGCTGTGGCGGCCGACGACGCACTCGACCAGGAGCAGCTTGCCCTCCTCGGTGCGATGCTGACCGGCGCCATCGACTCGGCCGTCCGATTGTGGCGTGACAGCGATTCGGCCTCGTTCGATCGGCAGGAGGCCGAGCGGTTCATCGCGCGGGTGGCCGGGCATGCTGCCACCGGGGCACTGGCCCCGGTGGCACAGCGGACCGCCGTGACGGAGTTGGACCGGCGTTACGCGGCGGCCCAGGAAGGGCGGCGGCACCTGGTACAGTCCGGGCCGGTCGAGCCCGCCGTCGTCCGTCCGGTACCGGTGTCGGTCTACCTGGAGTCCGGGGCTGACGCGGACGAGGTTCGCCAGGCGGTCCTGGAGGTGCTGGACGCGTCCGGGATCGAGATCGTCGAGGAACGGCCACCGGTCATCGGTTCGTGGTTCAAACTGATGCTGGGGCGCACGAAGAAAGCGGTGACCTCGGCCGAGATGGCGGACATCATGACGCGCATCGAGCGCGCGATCGAGATGCCCACCCTGCACAAGCCACAGGCGGAGATCGACGCGGCGCGGGCCGACGCGGTCGCGAAGTTGATCACCGCGCTCGGCTCGGAGCAGAACGCTTGCATCCAAGCCGGTTCGGTGTTCCTGCTGAAGGTGGACGGCGCCATCGCCGCCCGGAATCTTACCCAGCGTGAGATGGCCTTCCTCGAACGGAACTCCCGGCTGCTGGGCTCGCCGCGAGAGGTGCTCGCCGCACTGGACGAACAGGCACACAGCTCGCGGAAGGCGGACCAGGTCACCGTCGAGGACGGCGCGGCGCGGGTCACCGTGCGACGTCCCGACGACCAGGGCTGCGTCGGTCTCACCGTCACCGTGGACGGTGGCCCGGCGAACAGCTACGAAGTCAGTTTCGGCCAGCGAAACGGCCGAGTTCCCTTGTCCCCAGGGGTGACCCACGTCCACGCGGACCACAGCGGCAAGGCTGTGCTGCGTGAGCGGGAGCTGACCATCACGGTCAACCGGCTCACCGACGCGGTGGGTGAGATCGAGCTGGTACTGGCGTCCCGTGACGGCCGGGCGACCAGCTACGAACTCGATTTCGCCTGACCGGCACGCTCGCAGCGAGCCTGTTCTCAAGTCCGAGCGGCGGTTCAGTCCGGGAGCGAATGTCAGCGCAGCAGGGCGCCGAGCCGCCGTGCGGCGTCGACCACGGCTTGGCCGAGCCGCTCTTCGTCCGGTGCCTCGAACAGGGACAGGCCGATGCTGATGCCCCCGGCCGGGTCGCGCTGCGGGACCGTCGCGGAGATGCCGATGACCGAGGGCGCGATTTCGCCGTAGGACACGGCGAAACCCCGTCCGCGTGCTCGCGCGATCTCGTCCCGTTCGTCCGGCGTCGCGGGGGCGGCGGCCAGCATCGCCAGCCCCGCCGAGCCGCGGTCGATCGGGTCGACCTGCCCCGGCCGGAAACTGACGTGCATTCGCGCCTGCCGCGGCTCGACGATCATCAGCATCCGGACCTGCCGTTCGTTCTCGCGGACCACCAGATGTGCGGTGGACTGCGCCAGCTCCGTCAGTTCTTCGAGGATCGGCCGGGCGAGGGTACGCAGATCCTGTTCGACCGGCTCGGCGAGCCGCACCAGCCCGTTGCCCAGCGAGATGCGCTTGAAGCGGTCGCGGCGGCACAGCTGGTGCGCTTCCAGCGTGCGCACCAGCCGGTGGGCGACCGTGCGGTGGACGCCGATCTCGTCGGCGATCTCGGTGAGTGTCAGTCCCCGCGGGTGTGTCACGAGCAGTTCGAGGATCTCCAGTCCGTTGTGGAGGGTTTTCGACATACCCGAGTCGAGCTGGACAGGGTTTTCGGACATGACGCTCCTCTTGACGGGCCCGCGGAAGCCGACCTACTGTTTCCGCAGTTCGCACGATGCGTGCGATAATAGCACGTCGAGCGGGACGTGCAAGCCATGGAGGTAGGCCGTGCCACCAGATGTTGTCGTCGACGTCGATCCCGCGACGCTCGCCCGCGTTCACCAGCTTTACGGTGCGCAGAGCCATTTCATCGACAACGGCCACGCTCGGGCGTGGGCGGGCACCTTCACCGTGGACGGCGAGTTCCACTCGCCGAGCTACCCGGCACCCGTCGTGGGAACGGCGGAGCTGACCCGGTTCGCCGAGCGGTTCTTCACCGGCGGGCAGGAAGCCGGGGAAGTCACCCGGCACGTCATCACGAATGTCTTCGTGGTGCCCGCCGGGCCGGAGGCGGCCACCGCGTACGCCTATCTGCAGATCGTGGCCACCCCCGTGGGTGGGCCGTCACGGTTGGTCCGCCAGACCACGATCACCGACGAACTGGTCCTCGACGCCGGGGCCTGGCGGATCCGCCGCCGGACCGTGCGTCGTGACGATGAACAGGAGAGCACTCGATGAGCGAAATCGGACGTGTGCGGCACGAGCCGGCGACCGCGGTCTACCCGGAGTTCCCGGGCAAGGTCGCCGTGGTCACCGGCGCGGCACAGGGGATGGGCGCGCGGTTCACCGCGGCGCTGGCCACTCGCGGCGTCCACGTGGTCGGTGCCGACATCGACGAGGCGCGGATGGCGGCCACCGCCGAGGAACTGAACCGCGAGCTGGCGGCCGGTTCGGTGCACGAGAAGCCCGGCCTTGTCATCGGCACCCGCGCCGACGTCACCAAGGCCGAGGACCACGAGACCGTGGCGCAACTGGCGCTGGACCAGTTCGGCCGCCTCGATTTCTGGGTCAACAACGCGGGAATCTTCCCGTTCGCGCTCGCGGACGAGATCTCCGCCGAACAGATCGGCGCGACGCTTTCGGTCAATGTGGAGGGTGTGCTGTTCGGTACGCAGGCCGCCGCGCGGCACATGGAGCCCGGCGGCGCGATCGTCAACATGTCCTCGGTTTCCGCGGTGCGGGTGCGGCGGGGCCGGGGCGCCTACTGCACCTCCAAGGCCGCGGTCGCGCATCTGACCGAATCGCTCGCCGTGGAGTTCGGTGACCGCGGCATCCGGGTCAACGCGCTGGCTCCCGGCTACGTCGACACCGAGATGACCCGCTGGGTCAAGGAGGATCCGGCCGCGCTCCAGCACGCGCTGGACGTCGTGCCGCTGCACCGGCTCGGCTCGCCGGAGGAGGTGGCGGGCCCGCTGCTGTTCCTGTTGTCGGACAGCGCCCGGTACGTCACCGGGCACAGCATCGCCGTCGACGGCGGTTCGCGGCATGTCTGACGGGGAGTACCCGGACGTCGTGCTGATCACCGGTGCCGCCGCGGGCATGGGTGCCGGGCACGCCCGCGCACTCGCGGCCCGCGGTTCGCACGTATGCCTCGCCGACGTCGCGGACGCCGGTGCAGTGGCCGAGGAGATCATCGCGGCGGGCGGGTCCGCGTCCGCGCACCGGCTCGACGTCACCGAGCCGGGAGACTGGGCACGGGTGGTGGCCGGGATTCACGCCGCCCACGGCTCGCTCGGCGGCCTGGTGAACAATGCCGGGATCTCGCGGCGGCTGGAATTCCTCGACACCACCGACGAAATCTGGGAGCGGGTGCTGCGGGTCAACCTGTTCGGCCCGTTCCACGGCATGAAGGCCGTCGCGGAGCCGATGCGGGACTCGGGTGGCGGCTCGATCGTCAACATCTCCTCGATCTCCGGCCAGATCGGCTACTTTTCGCCCGCGTACTCGTCGAGCAAATGGGGACTGACCGGCCTGTCGAAATCCGCCGCCGGGAACTTCGCGCGCTGGGGGATCCGGGTCAACTCGGTACATCCCGGGTTGGTCGACACGGCGCTGCTGGCCGGATCCGACTCGTTCGTCGACGCCGCGCTCGCCAGCGTCCCCGCCGGGCGGATGGCGCGGCCGGAGGAAGTCACGGAGGCGGTGCTGTTCCTGCTCTCGGACCGCTCGAGCTACATGACCGGAAGTGAGGTCACAGTGGACGGAGGGCTCGTCTCGAACGGGCTGTACCACCGGATTCTCGCGGAAACGGGAGGAGACCTGTGAGCGAATACGACGTCGTCGTGATCGGCGGCGGGGGAGCCGGGCTGGCCGCCGCGGTCACCGCGGCCGAGCGGGGCGCCCGGGTACTGCTGTTCGAGTCCGAGCCGGAACTCGGCGGGTCGACGCAGCTGTCCGCGGGGATGTTCACCGCGGCGGGCACCAGCGTGCAGGCCGGGCTGGGGATCGAGGACTCGCCGGAGAAGTTCTTCCAGCACTACATGGATCTCAACCACTGGATGCTCGAACCCGGCCTGGTGGCGGCATTCTGCGCGCAGGCGGGCCCCGCGCTGGAATGGCTGATGGGCCTCGGCGTCGAGATCCCGGCGCGGGTCTCGGGCAACGCGCACATGCCGGGCCTGTGCCAGGCTGGAGTCGAGGACGTCTGGCGAGGGCACGTGCCGAAGGACCAGGGCTACGGCATCGTCGGAGTGCTGGCGAAGGCCGCCAGGAAACACCGCGTCGAGATCGTGCTCAACACCCGCGTGGACCGGCTGATCTCGGACCACGGCCGGGTCGCCGGCGTGGTCGCCGACGACGTCGAGGTGCGGGCCGGTGCCGTCGTGGTGGCCAGCGGTGGTTTCGCCCAGGACCCCGCGCTCCTGGCGCGGTACTACCCGGCGGCGTTGCGGGCGGGCGAGGATCTGTTCGTCGTCGCCGCGCAGGGCAGCCGAGGCGACCACCTTCGGTTCGGTGAACAGGTCGGCGCGGCGGTGACCGGCGACGGCTGGGGGCTGATGCTGCCGACGGCGTATTTCCAGCGGCTGCACCACTGGCAGTCCGGTTTCCCGCCGAAGTCCCGGATCCTCGTCAACTCTCGTGGCCGCCGCTTCATGGACGAGGACGCTTCCTACGCGGTCTCCAGCGGCATCATCGATGCGCAGAATGGTCCAGTGTGGACAGTCTTCGACGAGCGCGCCCGACTTTCGCTGCCCGCCGGGTACGCGCACTGGGACGCCGACGCCGTGCTGCGCGAGGCCGAGGCAGGGCGGACCATCCGCGCCGACAGCCTGGAGAAGCTGGCCGAGCGCATCGGTGTTCCCGCCCCGGCGCTGACCACCACCGTGCGGCGGTGGAACGAGCATCTGCCCCAGGGAACCGACCCCGAGTTCCTGCGGCACCGCACACTGGCCAACAAGGGATCGGACACGCCACCGGCGCCGATCGGCGAGCCGCCGTTCTACGCGGCGCGCACGCTGCCCGCGGAACTGGTCTGCACTCACGCCGGGCTGGAGATCGACGCGCGCGGGGCGGTCCGCGACGAACTCGGCGACGTCATCCCCGGCCTGTTCGCGGCGGGCGAGGCGGGCGCGGGCGTGCTCGGCGAGCGTTACGTCGGCGGCGGCAACGCCGTCGCCAACGCCGTCACCATGGGCCGGATTGCCGCCACGAACGCCTTTCCCGCCCGATGACCATCCGCCTCAACGACGAGGAGAAAACCGTGGACACCGACATCGGCAGCCGGACCGTCCGCAAGGTGACCAGACGCGTCCTCCCGCTGGTCGCCCTGCTGTACGTGTTCAACTACATGGACCGCTCGAACATCAGCTACGCCCAGCTCGGCATGCAGCGCGAACTGGCGATCACCACGGCCGTGTTCGGCACCGCGTCGGCGATCTTCTTCCTCGCCTACGTGGTCTTCGAGGTGCCGAGCAACATGATCATGAAGAAGCTCGGCGCGCGGGTGTGGCTCGCCCGCATCGCGATCAGCTGGGGCATCGTCACCGCCGTCACCGGGTTCGTGCAGAACGTCCCGCAGCTCTACATCGCGCGGATCGTGCTCGGTGTCGCCGAGGCAGGGCTCTATCCCGGGCTCCTGCTCTACCTGACATTGTGGTTCCGCGGCAAGGAACGCGGCCGCGCGATCGCGACGCTGGCGCTCGCCCAGCCGCTGGCCATGATCCTCGGCAGTCTCACCGGCGGGGTCATCCTCGATCACGTGCACTGGTTCGGGCTGGCGGGCTGGCGCTGGGTCTTCATCCTGCAGGGCCTGCCCGCGGTACTCATCGGCGTCATCGTGCTCGTCCTGCTGCCGAGCACTCCCGCTCAGGCGCGTTTCCTCTCGACGGAGGAGCGAACGTGGCTGCAGGGCGAGATCGACAAGGACTACGTGCCGGAGCAGAAGGAAACCTTCCTCGGCCAGCTTCGGATCATGAAGGACCGGCGGGTGCTGCACCTGGCCGTCGCCAACTTCTTCGCGGCGTGCGGGCTGTACGGGTTCACGTTCTTCCTGCCGCAGATCGTCAAGCAGATGGACTCCTCGTACTCGGCCACCAACATCGGCTTCCTCGGCGTCATCCCGTGGGTGGTCGGCGCGCTCGGCATGCTGCTGGTCGCCCGCAACTCCGACCGGACGGGCGAGCGGCGCGGGCACGTCATCGCGATGATGCTGCTGGCCGCGATCGGGCTGTTCGGGGCGATCCAGTTCCGGCACACGCCGGCGGCGGCGCTGATCTGCCTGTCGCTGGTGGCGGTCGGCGTGCTCGGCTACCTGGCTCCGTACTGGGCGCTCGCCTCGCGGATACTGTCCAAGGAGCACACGGCGGTGGGGCTGGCCGCGATCAACTCGATCGCCGCGCTGGGCGGGTTCTTCGGCCCCTACGTGATCGGCAAGAACGCGACCGCCGACAACGTGACCGTGGGGCTCTACTTCCCGATCGGCTGCCTGGTGGTCTGCGCCGTGATGCTCGCGTTCCTGCGGGTCTCCCGTGGTCCGCGAGAGACGCCGGTGTCAGGTAGTTTAGACGTTAACTACTTGTCCGGACGTTAGGGCGGGATCATGGCCGAGGGCGAGCTCGACTTCTGGTCCTTCGTCGAGCTCGCCCACCGCCGTCTCGCCGACGAGTTCGGGTTCGAACACCAGCTGGCCACCGAGGTGCTGCTCACGCTCAACCGGGCCTCCGGCATCGTCACCTACGACCTGGAGGCCAGCGTGCACCGGCCGAGTGGCCGGTCGTGGTCGGCGTTCCGGCTGCTGTTCGTCACCTGGCTCGCCGGGCCGCTGGAGGCGAAGAAGGCCGCCGAACTCACCGGGATGAGCCGTGCCGCGGTGTCGAACCTGGCCAAACCCCTGGTCGAGGAAGGCCTGCTGGGCCGGGCGCCGAGCGAGAACGACGGACGCTCGGTGCTGCTGGCCCTCACCGAGCGCGGTGAGCGCGAGATGGTCGAGGTGTTCGAGCGGCAGAACCGCCGCGAGTACGAATGGACGAACGTGCTGACCGAGGCCGAGCAGCGCATCCTCGTCATGTTGCTGAACAAGCTCATCACCGACCGCGACCAGTTCGACGTGCGCGGCCGGACCTGAGCAGGAGGGGACCATCGGACCCTTGCGTCCCCCTCAGGTAGTAAATACCTTGACTACATCGCCCGAACCGGAGGAAGGATCTGCCCGATGAGCGTCTTTGCCGGGTTGCTCGACGACGCGGCGGTGTTCCCACCGGGACTCAAACCCCTGCCCGAGGCCGTGCCCGCCCACGCCCGGCATCTGCGTTCCCGCTACGCCGACATGGTCGGCCCGCTCGTTCTCGCCGCGCCCGCGCTGGACGGGCTGGGCGCGCTCCTCGACGGTCCGCTCGACCTCGCGGTGACCGCGCCGGGCGGGCCCGCGCAGCTGCCCGGCGTGATGACCGCCGCCGCCGGACTGCCCGTCCGGCTCCAGGGCCTCGAAGTCGCGGCGCCGGAGGGAATGAGCGCCGCCGAGTTCTTCGGCGCGCTGGCCCCGGCGGGCGAAGTGCCCGTGTTCGTCGAGATCCCCCGTGACGAGCGTCGCGCGGAATTCATCGCGACCTGTGCGGAAACCGGCCGTCAGGCCAAGTTCCGTACCGGCGGTGTGCGCGCCGACCTGTACCCGGACGAAGCCGAGCTGGCCGCGGCGATCCGCGCGGTCGTGGCGGCCGGGGTGCCGTTCAAGGCGACCGCCGGGCTGCACCACGCGATCCGCAACACCGATCCGGATACCGGATTCGAGCAGCACGGGTTCCTGAACCTGCTGCTGGCGACCGCGGCGGCGATGTCCGGCGCCGACGACGCCGAGCTGGTCGCCGTGCTCGCCGAACGGGACGGCGGGAAGATCGCCGCCGGGGTGTCCACTGTGGATGGTGCGGTGCGCGAGCGGTTCCGGTCGTTCGGCACCTGCAGTGTCATCGAGCCCGTCACCGAGCTGGCGGCACTCGGCCTGGTACCGGCCGAGCTGGCCGAGGAAGAAGGAGAGACCGCGTGACCAGGATCGAAATCCCCTGGGATTCGTTGTTCGGCAAGGAAAACCTGCCTTACGGCGTGTTCTCCGCATCCGGTGCCGAGCCACGGGTCGGCGTGCGGGTCGGCGATTCCGTCGTCGACCTCGCCGTCGTGCTCGGCGACGACGTCTTCGCGCGGCCGACGCTGAACGCGTTCATGGCGCGGGGATACGACTTCTGGGTCGAGACGCGCCGCCGGATCACCGAGCTGGTCGGCGGGGACGTGCCGGACACGGCCGTGCACCCGGTGGGCGAGGTGCGGCTGCACCTGCCGGTGGAGGTCGCGGATTACGTCGACTTCTACGCCTCCGAACACCACGCCTCCAACCTCGGCAGGCTCTTCCGGCCGGACGCGGAACCGTTGCTGCCCAACTGGAAGCACCTGCCCGTGGGCTACCACGGCAAGGCCGGGACGGTCGTGGTCTCCGGCACCGGGATCGTGCGCCCGAACGGCCAGCGCAAGGCGCCGAGCGAGAGCGCGCCGACGTTCGGCGCGTGCCGCCGTCTCGACATCGAGGCCGAACTGGGCTTCATCGTCGGCACCGGCTCGCCGCTGGGTTCGGCCGTGCCCGCCGCGGAGTTCTCCCGGCGGGTGTTCGGCGCGGTGCTGGTCAACGACTGGTCGGCCCGCGACATCCAAGCGTGGGAGTACGTGCCGCTGGGCCCGTTCCTCGGCAAGAGCTTCGCGACGTCGATCTCGCCGTGGGTGGTGCCGCTGCTCGCGCTGGAGGCCGCGCGCGTGCCCACTCCTGTGCAGAGCCCGGAACCCTTGCCGTACCTGCGAGAGAGCGAGCCGTGGGGGCTGGACATCGACCTGTCGGTCTCGTGGAACGGCGAAGAGGTCTCCCGGCCGCCGTACCGCTCGATGTACTGGTCGCCCGCCCAGATGCTGGCGCATCTGACGGTCAACGGCGCGTCGTCGCGGACCGGCGACCTGTACGCCTCGGGCACCATCTCCGGACCGGAGAAGGCACAGCGCGGCGCGTTCATCGAGCTGACCTGGGGCGGCAAAGAGCCGATCCTTGTGGGTGGCGAGGAGCGCACCTTCCTGGAGGACGGCGACGAGGTCGTCATCACGGCCACCGCCCCAGGCTCGGACGGCGCCAGGATCGGCTTCGGTGAGGTACGCGGCCGCATCCTCCCGGCGACGGAGAGCTGAAGGGGACTTTCCTCGCGCAGGATGAGCTGAAGGGGGACTTTCCTCGCATGCGATGAGAGGAAAGTCCCCTTCAGCCCGCCTGGTCAGATCAGGTGGAGCTGCTTCAGGTCGTCCGCGTACTTGCGGATCAGGGACGCCGTCACGTGCGGGATGTCCTTGTCCGAGCCCACTTCGGCGTCGCGCACGGCGGCGCGGAAGTGCGCGGTCGGGATCCCGCTGCCCGCCACGGGTTCGGCGGGCTGGGCGAAGGCGTGCAGGAGCGGCAGGAGTGAGTGCTGCTTCTGCTTTTCCGGCAGGGCGCGGATCGCCGTCTCGAAGCGAGTGAACCACTCGTCGTAGTCGTCGACGCGTTCGATCGGGTAACCGGCCGCGGTCAGCCAGTCGACGTAGGTGTCGAGCGAGATCCCGTCCTCGTGCGGGTTCAGCACGTTGTAGGTCTCGTAGCCCTCGGTGGTCCCGGCGCCGAGCGTGGCGATGGCCTCGGCGGTGAAGTCGGCGGGCAGGCCGTCGTAGTGGGCGGGCTCGGTGGTCCGGTAGAACGAACCCGGCGCGATGCCGGTGACGACGAGGCTGAGCAGCAGCCGGGTGAACATGTCCGGCACGTTGAGCTGACCGGTGTACCGGCTGTGCGCCAGGATCATGTCGGACCGGAACACGGCCACCGGCAGGCCGTACCGCTCGTGGGCCTCGCGCAGCAGCACCTCGCCCGCCCACTTGCTGGTCGCGTATCCGTTGGCGTAGCTGTCGTCCAGCACGCGCACCGGGCTGGTGACGCGGATGTCGGACTCTTCGTCGCCGGACGAGGCCTGCGCCGCGATCACGGCCACCGTCGACAGGTAGGTGACCGGCTTGAGTTTCGTGGTGAGCGCCAGGCGGATCAGCTCGGCCGTGCCGGCCACGTTCGGCCCGAACAGCTGGTCGTAGGGCAGCACGTGGTTCACCAGCGCGGCCGGGTGCACGATCAGGTCGACGTCGGCGGCCAGCCGCTGCCACGTCGGCTCGTCGAGACCGAGATCCGGTTCGCTGATGTCGCCCGCGAGCACCTCGAGATGCTCGGCGGCCAGATCCTGGAAATGCGACCGCAACGCGGAGTCGCCGCTCTCGAACGCGTCGTCGAGCCGTTTGCGCGCGGCCTCCGCGGTGCTGCCGCGGACGACGCAGACCACCTTGCCGCCGTCCGGCGCGAGCCGTTCCAGCCATTCCAGGCACAGGAAGCGGCCGAGGTAGCCGTTCGCGCCGGTGAGCAGGACCGTCCGAAGAGGACGGTCCGGGCGGGAGAGCGCCGTCGCGCCGGAGAGCGTGTCCGGGTCGATGAACTTGTCGAGCGTGAGGTCGGCGGCACTGGCCTCGGTGCTGCCCTCGCCGTGGACGGTGGCGAAGCTCGGCCGCTTCGTTCCCGGCTGGAGGGCCTTTTCGACGTAGTCCGCGAGCGTCCCGAGGGTGCTGGCCGCGCTGATGACGACGCCAACCGGGACCTCGACGCCGAAGATTTCCTTGAGCAGCGTGGAAAACGACAACGCGGACAGCGAGTCGCCGCCCAGGTCCAGGAAATGCACGTCCGCGCCGAGCTCCCCGGAGGCCGAGCCGAGCACGGCCGCCGCGGCCCGCGCGACGGTGTCGAACACCGGCTTGTCCCGCCCGGTCGCGCGCAGTTCGCGCAGCGCGCTGGTTTCGCGGTCGGCCAGCTCGGCGTACAGCTGCTCCAGCCGCTCTCCGTAGTGTGCTTTGAGCTGGGGCCGCAGCAGCTTCCGGATCCCGGACAGCAGGCCGTTTTCCGGGGAGAACGGCTCGGTCTCGATGAGGAAGTCGCGCGGGATCTCGTAGGAGTTGAGGTCCTCGTCCTTGGCGATCCGCTGCAGGGACTCGCTGACCAGCGTCTTCACCTTCTCGGTGGCGCCGCCGGCGCGTTCGAGCGCCTCCGGGGTCGGGACGACGACCGCGAGCAGGTACGCGCGCTCGCTGCTGCCGTAGACGTAGATCTGCCGGATCACCGGGCTGGCGGCGAAAAGCGCTTCGAGCCGGGACGCGGCGACGAACTCGCCCTGCGAAAGCTTCAGCACGTTCTTGCGCCGGTCGACGTAGACGAGTTCGCCCGGCGCGACTTCCGCCATGATGTCGCCGGTGTGGTAGTAGCCGTCCTCGTCGAAGACCTCGGCCGTGGTGTCGGGACGCTTGAAGTAGCCGGGCACGAGCGTGGTCGACTTGAGCAGCAGCTCGCCGCGCGGATGCGGCGAGTCCGTGTGGAAGTACCCCAGTTCCGGGACGTCGATGAGCTTGTAGCCGAGCACCCGCCCGCGCGTGATCTTCCGGTCGAAGAGGACGCCACCCGCTTCGGTCGAGCCGTAGGCGTCGTGCAGCGGAACGTCCAAAATGGACTCCATGAACGCGGTCAGCTCGGCCGAAAGCGGTGCGGAGCCGGAGCCCGCCCAGGCGATCCGGCCGCCGAGGAAGTGCTCCCGCAGTTCGGCCTTCACCTCGGCCTCCACTGCCGGGCGATCCGCGCCCCGCGCGTCCAGCTCGCTCTGGAACCGCTGGAACAGCATGTCGCAGATACGGGGGACCAGCATGAGCTCGGTCGGCCGCGCGAGCCCGATGTCCTCGAACAGCGTGGACAGATCGCTTTTCGCGACGAAGTACGAGGTGCCCCCCTTGGCAAGGGTGCCGAACAGGACGGCGCGGCCTGCCAGATGGCTCATCGGCATGAAGTTGACGCCGAGGAGCGGCAGCTCGGCCCGTTCCGGCCAGAAGCCGCGCCACAGCTCGACGACAAGGCGATCGGTGTAGATGGCGCCCTTGGGCGTCCCGGTGCTGCCGGAGGTGTAGATCAGCAGCGCCAGCCGGTCTTCGTCCGCGCCGGTGAATTCCGCCGCCGGCGGCAGCGCTTTGCCGCGCGCCAGCACGTCGGTGAGCGAGTCCAGCGCGATGGTGCTGCCCAGCTCGGTGAGCCTGACGCGCGCGGCCTCGAACTCCTCGCGCTCGTCGTCGACCTCCGGGTAGTAGTCGAAGACGATCAGCCGCCGGACGGATTCGCTGTCGGAGACCACTTCGACGGCTGTGGCCAGGTTCTCGACGCTCGCGGCGAGCAGGCGCGGGCCGGTCTCGGCGATGATGGGCTTGAGGTGACCGGCGGTGGCGCCGGCCTGGAGCGGGACGGACACCGCGCCCAGCCGGACGCACGCGAGGTCGAGCGCGGCGTAGTCGGCGCTGGTGAATCCCAGCGTGGCCACGAAATCGCCGTCGTGGACAGGGGCGTGGGGGTCACGCTGCCATTCGGCCGCGATCGCGCCGACGCGGGACCACAGCTCGCGGTAGCTCACCGTGTCGAACCGCGGCAGCAGGCGCCGGGTGGACCGGCCGGTGGCCGGATCGGTGACCAGTTCCGCGGCGCGTTCGCCGAGCGCGGGCCGGCCGGCGTAGCCGTCCATCACCGTCGCCACGAGCTCCGCGAGCGCAAGCCTGGGCCGGTGGATCGCTTCGGTGACGCCCGCGAGCGGCTGAGCGTCGCGGACCTGCGGGTCCGTCTTGGACAGCTCGGCGATCCGGCGTGCTTCCCGTTCGTCGGCCCCGGCGTTGTTCGCCATCGTTCAGCCCTCCTTGGGTCTCGACCTCCTGGGTTCCGGTGGCGGCACTGACACCGGAAAGTAGATGTGCACTACAACTAAATTTACGCTTCGCATTCGGACGGTCGCGGGAAAGCGCCCTGTGATCTGGAACTCCTTGTGTCTGATCCGTCACGGCTGGTACAGGTTGACTGTCCTGTGGGGACACCGCGGCGCGGGCCGCCTGGCCTCGGTGTTTTCCGCGCTCACGGCGCCACGGCTGCGGTGATTCGCTGAATTCCCTTGACCGCACTGTGAAATTTCACAGGCGGGAATCCACAAAGGACGTCCCAGATGGCGAGAGCACCGCGCCGGAATTCCCGCGATCAGTACGTTGTCGCGCTCCGGTCCGCGGCGAACACGGCTTCCACGGCGGTGGCGATCCGGAGCAGCTCACCGTCTTCGAAGATCCGGCCTTCGAGGCACATTCCGACCGGCAGCGCCCCGGCTGCAATCGGCGCGGGCACGGTCAGCGCGGGCTGCCCGGCGACGGTGCCCGGCTCGGTGTTGCGGATGACGGCCGGGAAGCGCGGCAGCGTGCGCCCGTTGAGCACGACGGTGTCGTTCTCGCCGATTCGTGCCGGCGGGACGGGGCAGGTGGGCCAGAGGAATGCCTCGGCGCCGGAGGTTTCGAACGCTTCCCGGTACGCCGAGCGCAACCGCCAGCGGGCAGCGCACGCGGCGGCATAGCGCTCCGCGGTCACGGGCGCGGAGGCCAAGCCTTCGATCAACGCGCGGACGTCCGGTGAGGCGACGCGCGACGCGATCTCGTCGAACCCGGCGGTGGCCAGCGGTGACCCCGTGAGCACCAGCCGCTGCCGCAGCAGGCGGGCGCATTCGAACCGGACGATCTCGATGCCGGATCCGATGGCGGTCGTGAGGTCGTCGCGCACCTCGACGTCGACGAGCTTCGCCCCGGCTTCTTCCAGCACGGCCAACGCGGCGTGCGCGGTGGCCGCCACGGCGGGGTCGAGGTCGTGGAATCGGTTGCGGAGCACGCCGATCCGCAGACCGTCCACGGTGAGCGGCTCGCGCGGCGCGGAGGTCCCGGTGATCACCTCGTCGACGATCCGGACGTCGTGCACGGTGCGGGCGTGGACGCCCACGGTGTCCCGGCTGTGCGACAGGTTGACCAGCCCGCCGCCGGGGTAGCGGCCCGTGGACGGCCGGAACCCGACGATCCCGCAGAAGGCCGACGGAATGGTGACGGACCCGCCGGTGTCGGTGCCGAGCCCGATCGGCACGGCGCCGAGCGCCACGGCGACGGCGCTGCCCCCGCTGGAACCACCCGCC
The DNA here is from genome assembly GCF_042741125.1 of Amycolatopsis sp. NPDC058986. Classification (NCBI taxonomy): domain Bacteria; kingdom Bacillati; phylum Actinomycetota; class Actinomycetes; order Pseudonocardiales; family Pseudonocardiaceae; genus Amycolatopsis; species Amycolatopsis sp. NPDC058986. The sequence goes on from NZ_JBHYJW010000001.1 coordinate 268,913, forward strand.
GACCGCGAAGGATCCCTCGGATGGCGGACCGGCCCGGTGAACGCGTTGTCGCTGGTGATGCCGAACGCGAGCTCGTGGAGGTTCGTCTTGCCCAGTACCGTCGCGCCCGCTGCCTTGAGGGCGCTGACGACTCCGGCGTCCGCATTGGCCACGGAACCGTCGAAGAGCGGGCTACCGGCCGTGGTGGCGAACCCCGCGACGTCGATGTTGTCCTTGACCGCCAAGGGAATTCCTGCCAGCGGCCCGTCGGCTCGGGCGCCGGCCGCCGTCCCGACGGCGATCCATGCGCCGTGCGACGTAGCGCTTTCCCGGGCCCGCTCGACGAGCTCCGCCCATTCCGGCGCAGAGGCGTGGAGGTCGTGGTCGTCGTGTCGCATGGGGGAGCAGTTTGCCAGGCGGGCGGCGGTCCGGGAACGGAAAAGCTCACCGCGGCAGTCTTCTGCCCCGAACGTAGGAAGTGAGGAAGCCGCCCGCGGCGCACAGGCACACCAGGCCGCCGATCACGATGACGGCGATCCCGGCTTCGGAGACGCCATGGACGAGGTGTTCCCCGGAAATCCCGGTGGCCGGGTCGATGTACCGCTCCTCGCTGTCGGGATGGGTCACGAGGTACAGGATCCCGGCGACGATCGCGGCGAGACACGCGGCGGCACCCGCCAGCAGCCAGCCGCCGCGCTCGCGCTGCCACTCCTCACCGGTGAGCCGCTTCGCGTCCGGGCACCGCGCCAGCGCGGTCCGGCCCACGGCGGTGTGGTCGGCGGCCAGCCCGTCCACCCGGACCCGCTCGCCGTCGGCGAAGTGGAGCACGCAGGTGTACCCCGTGCCCAGGTGCCGTTGGAGCGCGTGCCGCGCCTCGCCGCCCTTGACGGTGATGGCGGTGACCCGGTCCCACGACCAGCCCGCGAGCCGCCGCCGTCCGGCGTACACCACGCCGTGCTCCCGCACCTCGACGAACTCGTCCCGCCCGCCCCGCAGCGCCCGGACCGCCTGGGACACCATGATGATCGCGCCGACCAGCGTGAGCCCGAGCAGCACGCCGACGGCCCTGCGGCCGGCCGTGCTGTCCGCGTCGCCGCCGAGCAGCGCCCACAGTCCCAGCCAGCCGCCGGCGACCGCGATCACCAGTGCCCAGCCGGCGTTGGCCCACCGCTTCCGGTTGTCCACCCGGTGCCTGCCGAGCAGCGGCCCGAGGTCGGTGAACATGTCCTTCCCGTCGATCATCCGGTCAGCCAAGCAGCCGGGAGCCGAAGGGACACCGGCAAAAACGCCGTCGGGCGAACAGTGCGGGACGCCGCCCCCGCCGGGCCGGTTGCTGCGCGGGAACAATGCGGTAGCCGGATCGGGGGTACCTATTTTTCGCGGATCGCGACGAAAGTCGCTACTGCCGCATCTCGGCAGGAATCACCCTTGAGCGCACCGGATCACCGGTCCCGGCCACGGTGTTCGTGTCCGGGCTACGCCAGTGTGAACGGCGCGGCATTCCTCGCGCCGGAACCTCCCCTCGCGAAAGTGAGTTTGCCGGTATGCGCACAACGTCTCCAGGGCGACGTCTGCTCGCCCGCTCCGCCATCACCTTGGTAGCCGCGGGCGCGGCCATCGGCTTCATCGCCCCGGCCACCGCCACCGCGACGACCATCGAGGGCTATTCGCCCACGGTGCAGCGCGCCGCCGTCGCGGACCTCGCCGCGGAAGCCGGGATCACCGAGGCGGCCGCGACCCAGCTGCTGCGCACGCAGGCCGCGAGCGCCGAAACCCTGCAGAAGGTCACGACCTCGCTCGGTGCCCGCGCCGCCGGCGGTTACCTCGACGCCGCGGCGAAACCCGTGGTCAACGTGCTCGACCAGGCCGCCGCGGACCAGGTCACCGCGGCGGGCGCGCAGGCACGGCTGGTCAAGCACTCCAGCGCGGCGCTGACGGCCGCGCAGGACGCCCTGCAGGCGCTGCCCGCGGTCACGCACACGTCGATCGGCCTCGACCCGAAGACCAACCAGATCGTGCTGACCGTGGCCGACGCGGCCAAGGGCACCGACGCACTGCTGCAGGCCGCCGAGTCGCTCGGCGACCGGGTCCGGGTGGAGCGGCTCTCCGGCGAGATGCACACCGCGATCTACAACGGTGAGGCCATCACCGGCGGTGGCACGCGCTGCTCGGTCGGCTTCAACACCAACAAGGGCGGCCAGAACTACATCGTCGACGCGGGGCACTGCACCCGTGCGGTTTCGCAGTGGAACGTCGGCCCGTCGCAGGGTTCCACCTTCCCTGGCAAGGACTACGGCCTGATCCGCAACACAACCGGCAGCGCGCCCGGCGCGGTCACCCTGTGGAACGGCTCCAACCAGAAGATCAGCTCGTCGGCCGCGGCGACGGTCGGCCAGCGGATCAGCAAGAGCGGCAGCACGACGCATCTCACCACGGGATCGGTGCAGCGCCTGAACGTGACCGTGAACTACGCCGAGGGCGCGGTGCGCGGGCTGATCCAGACCAGTGCGCTGGTCAACCCCGGTGACTCGGGCGGCTGCCTGTTCGCCGGCAGTGTCGGCCTCGGCATCACCTCCGGCAAGGGCGGCGGGACGTCCTACTTCCAGCCGGTCGGCGACGCGCTGAGCGCCTACGGCGTCACCCTCAACTGAACCCGGTAGGAGAACGCCCCGGCCGCCGTGCCGGGGTGTTCTCGTCTCCGGACAAGAACGGCAGGACGGCTTCGACGAACGCGCCGGGCGCGTCCCGGTGCACGCGATGCCCGGCGGCGACCTCGACGAGCCGGGCGTCCGGGATTGCCTCCGCCAGCAGCCGGATCCGTTCCTGGGAAACCATGCTGGCCGGGCCGCCCGCGACGACGAGGGTGGGCGCGGTGATCGAGGCGAGCCGGCTCCACCAGGCCGGGTCGGGGGTACGGAACCGGCGGAACAGCGGGCCCACCAGCCGCCAGTCGTAGTCGACAGGCGTCGGCGGTTCGGCGGGTGGCTCGGGGAGCGGTCCGGCCGGGACCGTGTGCGGCGGCGGGGCCGCTTCCTCGACGACCAGCCGCCGGACGCGTTCGGGATGGCCCGCCGCGAACAGCTGCGCGACGCTGCCGCCCATCGAGTGCCCGACGAGGTCCACCTCGCCGAGCCCGCGGTGGTCGAGGAACGCCAGCACGTCGCCGATCATCAGTTCCAGCGAGTAGTTTCCCGGGCGCGAGCTGGCGCCGTGCCCGCGGGCGTCGAGGGCGATCGCCCAACGGCCGGCCGCCGCGAGCGCGGCCGCGAACGCGTCCCAGGTCACCGCGCCGCTCCCGAGACCGTGCAGCAACACGACCGGCTGCCTCGCGGGGTCGCCGATCTCACGAAAGCCGATGGTCAGGTCGCCGGCGGACTCCGTGCCGGTGCGGATCGGTCCGAGGTCGATGGTCACTCCGCGAACTCTATCCCCGCCCACCGACATTTCCGGCGCCCACGACGCACGCTGTGCTGTGCCACGGCTTTCCCGGCTGTCCTTTATGGACTTTCGGTGCCATGAAGGGCCCCTGCGCCACCTTCGCTGTGCCTGGTGGAACGCTACCGGACAGGCCGCGGCCTGTCAGAACAGCGCGAGCTGGTGCTTGCCCGGCCCGTCCGGCTCGACGAGCGCCGCACAGCGCCCGCAGCTCACCGGCTCGTCGACCGGGGTGAGCTGCTCCGGGTTCCACCCGTTCAGCCCGGCCCCGCACGCGGGAAGCCAGTCGTCCGGGAGCATGCGGTGCACCGTGCCGGACGGGGCGCGGCCACGGACACCACCGCCGTGCCGGGCCACCCAGCCGGCCAGGTCGTCCGGACGGAGCGGCCCTCGGCGGTGATGAGGTGGCATACGGCGCCGGAACGTCCGCAACGGTGTGCGGCCCACCGCGAAAAGCGCCGGCGGATCGTCGTAGGCCTCGTATCGGTCGTCCACGTTCACCAGCATGCCCGACACCACCGACAGTTCCGGGCCGCGCGGCGGGCGGTCTCAGCCAGGCGGAGCAGCGACACAACCCGTTTCGCCCACAGTGCCAGGTGCGTGGGGGCCCCGGCCGGCAGGGGGGCAGAGAACAGGGAAAACCGCCGCGGCACCCAGGGGGCGATGCCGCCGACGGCGCAGACGGGGGCAAAAACACGAG